>NZ_DBNGPQ010000113.1:0-52596 GCF_057122925.1 Umezawaea sp.
CCGTCACGGACGGCTTCGGCCAGGTAGGGCTCGTCCTCCACGATCAGCACCCGCACGGGCGGATCCTAGGGAGGGCGGCGTATCGCGCGCATATGCGAGCCGGGTCGGGGGTCGTGGACCGGTCCGGGCCCGCGAACCGGGTCGACGCGCCGCCCGCCGGTCCGGATGTGCGAACCGGTGAACGGGCCGCCCACCAGCGCGGACGTGCCAACCCGCCAACCACCAGCCCGGACACGCCAACGGGTCACCGCACCACCGGCCGGTCCACGTGCACGAACCAGCCAGACCAGCCAACCCGATCACCGCACCACCGGCCGGTCCAGGTCGTCGAGCTGCCCGCGCACGCGGTCGGCGTCGGCGTCCTTGCCCTGGTCGCGGTAGAGCGCCGCCGCCTCCTCCCAGGCCGCGCGCGCCTGGTCGTGCTGTCCGAGGGCGGCGTGGGCGTGGCCCAGGTGGTCCAGGGTGCCCGCGACGTAGCGGGTGTCGCCGTGGGTGCGGAACAGGGTGAGGGCCTGCTGGTAGTGGTCGACGGCCTGCCGGTGGTCGCCGGTGCGGTGGGCGATGAGCCCGAGGCTGTCCAGGGTTTCCGCCTCCCCCACGGGGTAGTGGTGCCGCCGGTGCAGGGCGAGGGCGGCGCGGCAGTGGTCTCGGGCGGTGTCGTGGTCGCCGAGGCGGGAGGCGCACCAGCCCACCATGTTGAGCGCGTCGGCCTCCCGCACCGGGTGGTCGCCGGAGCGGAAGAGGTCGAGGGCGTGCCGCGCGTGGTCGAGGGCCTTCCGGTCGTCCCCCCGCGCTCCCCACGCGAGGGAGAGCGCCATGTGGGTGTTCGCCAGCTCGTCCGGGTCCTGGTGGCGCGCGGCCAGGTCGAGGGCCCGCTCCATGTGCTCGACGGCCTCGTCGTGCAGCCCCTGCTGGGAGCAGGCGTGGCCGAGGAACCGGTGGGTGCGGCTGAGGACGGCGGGATCGGGCAGGTGGGCGGCGGCGTCCAGCGCCAACCGCCACGAGGTGAGCGCGTCCCGCCCGTACCCCCGCCGGGCGCGGAAGAGGCCGAGCACGCGGGCGAAGTGCCACACGACGGCGTGGCGGCGCAGGGCGACCGCGGCGTGCTGGGTGGCCACGAGGGTGGGGTGCTCGGCCTCCAGCCAGGCCAGCGCGGACGCGGCGTCGGGCAGCGGGTGCGGGTGGACGCCGGGCGCGGGCGGGTCGAGCCGCACGACCTGGCGGTGGGGGTCCAGCAGCCGGTCGGCGGTGCTCGCGGTGTGCAGGTAGAAGTCCACGACCCGTGTCAGGGCGTTCTCCCGCACGTCGGCGGGCAGCTCGTGGGCGGTGGCGGCGGCGTAGTCGCGGACCAGGTCGTGCATCGCGTACCGGCCGCGCGGCCTGCGCCCGATCAGCGACGCCTCCTCCAGCGCCGACAGCGCCGTGCGCGCGCTGGTCGGGGACAACCTGGTCAGGGACACCACGGCGGGCAGGGTCGTGTCGGTGCCGGGGGCGGTGCCGAGCAGTCCGAACACGGTGCGCTGCTGGTCGGTGAGCCGGTGCAGGGACCAGGACAGCACCGCGGGCAGGCTGGTGTGGGGGTCGTCGGAGTCGAGCGCGTCCAGGCCGAACTCGCGCAGTTCGGCGGCGATGTCGTCCACGAGGCCGGGGTGGGTGCGGATGCGGGCGGCGACCAGGCCGAGGGCGAGGGGGAACCCGCCGCACAGACCGACCAGCTCGGTGATCGCCCGGTCCGCGCCGGGCGTGCGCACGCCGCCGAGCGCGGCCGTGAGCAGGGCTCGGGCCTCGGTCTCGGTGAGCACGTCGACGTGGACGGGGTGGGCGCCGTGCCGGGTGAGGAGCACGGGGAGCCGGTGGCGGCTGGTGATCAGGACGGTGCACGAGTCGCCGCCGGGCAGCAGGGGCACGACCTGGTCGGGGGTGGCGGCGTTGTCCAGCAGGACCAGCATCCGCCTGCCGGTGGTGTGGGTGCGGAAGAGCGCGGCGCGGGCGTCGAGCCCCGGCGGCTGCTGGTCGCGGTCGACGCCCAGGGCGGCGAGGAAGTCGGCGAGCACGTCGGCGGCGTGCTCGGGCTCGCTGGGGCTGAAGCCGCGCAGGTCGACCGAGAGCTGCCCGTCGGGGAAGCGGTGCAGGTTGCGGTGCGCCCAGGTGAGGGCGAGCCAGGTCTTGCCGATGCCTCCGGTGCCGCCGATCGAGGAGATCACCGCGGTCGCTCCCGCGGGCCGGGGCGAGGTGTGGTCACCAGCGCGGGCCAGGGCGCGGTCGAGTTCGGCCAGCTCGGGCACGCGGCCGGTGAACCGACCCGGTGCGCCCGGCAGCTGGGCGGGCACCACCGGCCGCCCGCCCGTCCCCGCGGCGGCCGTGGACAGGGTGGGATCGGCGGCCAGGATCCGCCGGTGCAGGTCGCGCAGCGCGGCGCCGGGCTCGGTGCCCAGCTCCTCCACGAGCCGCCGCCGCAGCAGGCGGTGGTGCTCCAGGGCGTCGGCGGTGCGCCCGGCCTGGTGGAGGGCGAGCATGTAGTGGCCCGCGACGTGCTCGTCCAGCGGGTGCTCGGCGGCCCGCGCCGCCAGTTCGGCCACCAGGTCGGCGCCGAGGCCCCTGCGCAGCCGGGCGTCGGTCAGGTCGCGCTGCACGGCGAGCCGCTCCAGGCGCAGCCGCTCGCGCTCGGCCTGCACCCACTCGCTGTCCACCCCGGTCAACGCCTGCCCGCGCCACAGCCGCAGCGCGTCCGCCAGCAGCCGCGCGACCTGCTCGTCGTCGGCGTCCGCGTCGGCCGCGGCGCGCAGGGCGCGGAAGCGGTGCACGTCCACCACCCCGGTCGCGTCGGTGATCAGGGCGTAGCCGCCGGACCGGCGCACGAGGGCCACGCCGTCCACGCCCGCCAGCGCCCGCCGCAGCCCGGAGACGTAGGTGTGCAGGGTCGACCGCGCCCGCCGCGGCGCGTCCACGCCCCAGACGCGCGTGACCAGCCGGTCCACCGGCACGGCGCGGTCCGCGTCGACCGCCAGCGCGGCCAGCACGCACCGCTGCCTGGGTGAGCCCAGGTCGACGGCGCGCCCGTCCACCTCCACGCCCACCTCGCCCAGCAGGTGCACCGCCACCGCCATGCCCGCTCCCCTCCGCGCGTGCCCACCACCAGGCATAGCAGGTCGAGGGCTCGGGCCGCGGTCGTTCGAGGTCGGGACGTCAGCGGGCCGACGCCTCCTCGCGCACGCGGTACCGGTAGCGCAGCGGCGACTCGCCGACCTCGCGCTTGAACGCGGTGCTGAAGGCGCTGTCCGAGGAGTAGCCCAGCTCGGCGGCGAGGGAGCCCACGCGGGCGTCGTCGTCGCGGAGGGCGCGCTGGGCCAGCATCATGCGCAGGCGGTTGAGGTAGGCCACCGGGGGCACGCCCGCGACGGTGCGGAAGCGCTCGGCGAACGACGTGCGCGACATCGCCGCGGCACGCGCCAGTTCGTCGAGCCCCCAGTGCCTGCCGGGCTCCGCGTGCATGAGGGCGAGCACCGGGCGCAACCGGTCGTCGGCCAGCGCCCGCAACCACCCCGGCGGCAGCGCGGCCTGGTCGAGGTAGGCCCGCACCACCTCCAGCAGCACGAGCTGGCAGTACTGCCGGATCGCGAACGCCGAGCCGATCCTGTTGCCGCTCACCTCGTCGAACAACCGGTCGAGGCTGGTGCCCAGGGCGGTCGCGGAGGCAGCCGTGCCGCGGACGTGGCCGACCGGCGGGAGCGCCTGGAGCAGCAGCGCCCGACCGGCGTCGTTGATGTCGACCCGGCCGCCGAGGACGATGTCGTCGACGTCGAGGTCGGCGCCGACGAGGGCGGCGCCGGGGTCGATCTCCTCCGGCACGAGCTCGACGGGCGGCCCGTCCCCGGTGCCGCCGCGCAGCTCCACCCACGACCGGCTGTTCAGGACCGCGACGTCACCGGGGGCGAGGTCGATCGGGCGGTCGAGGCCGTCGGTCATCAGCCGCACCCGGCCGGACACCACCGCGAGGAGCTTCAGCGAGTCCCGGATGACGCCGCGCGACACCCACGGGCCCCGCACGGCGAACCCGCCGGACAGCAGGCCGCGGACCTCGATGAGGTCGAACACCTCCGACAGCTGGTCCCCGCTCATGTTCGTACTTTCGCGCAGGAAAAGCGGACTGGCAACCATTCGGAGTACGGACCGACCGGCGCAGAGTGGGAGCAGGACGGAGACCCCTCCGCTCCCACGACCCGAAGGAGGCCGGATGGCCGGCGAGAACCCATCGATCCGGATCAACGGAACGGCGGTCGACCCGCCCGACGACCCGCGCACGTCGCTGCTGGACCTGCTGCGCGAGCGGCTCGGCCTGCACGGCACGAAGAAGGGCTGCGACCAGGGCGCGTGCGGGGCCTGCACGGTGCTGGTCGACGGCGCCCGCGTCGTGTCCTGCCTCCTGCTGGCGGCGCAGTGCGCGGGACGGGAGGTCGTCACCGTCGAGGGCCTGGCGCAGGGCGACGAGCCACACCCGCTGCAACGGGCGTTCGTGGAGCACGACGGCCTCCAGTGCGGGTACTGCACACCCGGTCAGATCTGCTCGGCGGTGGGCATGGCGGCCGAGGTGCGGCGCGGCGTGCCGAGCAGCGTCACGCGCGACCTGTCGGCGGACCGGGTCGACCTCACCCACGACGAGCTGCGCGAGCGGATGAGCGGCAACCTGTGCCGGTGCGGGGCGCACAACGGCATCGTCGCCGCCGTCGCCGCGACCTACGCGGGGGGCCGCGCGTGATCCCCTTCACCTACACCCGCGCGGACGACGCCTCGGACGCCGTCCGGTTGAGCGGGACGACGGGCGGCAAGTACCTCGGCGGCGGCACCAACCTCGTCGACCTCCTGCGGGAGACGGTCGAACGACCACCCGCGCTGATCGACGTGACGGGGTTGTCCTCGACCGTGCGGCGGCGGCCCGGCGGTGGGCTCCTGATCGGTGCGGCGGTGCGGAACACCGCGCTGGCCGAGCACCGCGACGTCCGCACCCGCTACCCCGTCCTGGCCCGCGCGGTCCTCTCGGGCGCGTCGGCGCAGATCCGCAACACCGCGACCGTCGGCGGCAACGTCCTCCAGCGGACGCGGTGCGCCTACTTCTACGACGTCGCCGGATCGCGCTGCAACAAGCGCGACCCCGGCCGGGGTTGCGACGCGATCGACGGGGTCAACCGCACGCACGCCATCCTCGGCGCGTCGGCCGCGTGCGTGGCCACCCACCCGTCGGACCTGTGCGTGGCGCTCGCCGCGCTGGACGCCGCGGTCCACGTCGAGGGGTCGGCGGGCGAGCGGACGGTCCCGTTGACGGAGCTGCACCGGCTGCCGGGGGCCCACCCGGAGGTCGAGACGGTGCTCGCGCCGGACGAGCTGATCACGGCGGTCGAGCTGCCGCCGCTGCCGGCCGCCGCCCGGTCGACCTACCGCAAGGTGCGCGACCGGTCCAGCTTCGCCTTCGCGCTGGTGTCGGTCGCGGCCGTGCTGGAGGTGCGGGACGGCGTCGTCGAAGGAGTGCGGCTGGCGCTGGGCGGTGTGGCGCCCAAGCCGTGGCGTGCTCGGGGGGCCGAGGAGGCGCTCACCGGCGGGCAGGCGACGACGCGGGCCTTCCGCGCCGCCGCGGAGGCCGAACTGGCGTCCGCGGAGCCACTGCGCGACAACGGGTTCAAGGTGGAACTCGCGATCCGCACGATCACGGCCGTGCTCGACGAGCTGGCAGGGGGAACCGCGTGAACGACAGGGGGACGACGGCGGCCGGGGGCCGGGGGTGGGTCGGCGATCCGGTGCCGCGCCTCGACGGACCGCTCAAGGTGCGCGGTGAGGCGCCGTTCGCGGCCGAGTTCGCCTACGACGGCCTGGTCCACGCCGCCCTGGTCCACAGCACGATCCCGAAGGGGCGCGTCACGGCGCTCGACACGGCCGCCGCGGAGGCCGCGCCGGGGGTCGTGCTGGTGATGACCCACCACAACGCTCCGCGGATGCGGCCGATGCCGCTGTCCGGCACGAGCGAGAAGGCGGGCGGGCCCGACGACCTGCCGGTCATGCAGGACGACCGGGTCCGCTGGAACGGCCAGACGATCGCGGTGGTGCTGGCCGAGACCCCGGAGCAGGCCGACCACGCCGCCTCGCTGGTCGGGGCCGAGTACGACGCGGAGCCCTCGACCACGTCCCTCGCGCGGGCGAAGGCCGACGGCACCCACACGGCGGTGCTGTTCGGCCACGAGCTGCACGTCGAGGTGGGCGACGCGGAAGCCGCGCTGGCGGCGGCGGACGTGGCGGTGGACGCCACCTACCGCACGCCCTACCAGAACCACAACGCGCTCGAACCGCACGCGCTCACGGTGGTGTGGCACGGCGACGACCTGGTGGTGCACGACGCCTCGCAGGTCGTCGTGCACACCGCCTGGACGCTGGCCCACATGTTCGGCATCGAGGAGGAGAGGGTCCACGTCACGGCCCCCTACGTCGGAGGGCACTTCGGCGGGAAGGGGGTGTGGAGCCACCAGCCGCTGGCCGTGGCGGCGGCGAAGCTCGCGGGCAGGCCGGTGCGGCTCGCGCTCTCGCGGAAGAGCGTGTACCGCCTCGTCGGGGGCCGCTCGCTCACCGAGCAGCGGGTGGCGATCGGCGCATCGGCGGACGGCCGCTTCGAGGCGCTCATCCACACCGGGACCTCCGCGCACACCAGGAACGACGCGCTCGTCGAGGCGTTCCCGTTCACCAGCCGGAGCGCCTACGCGACGCGCACCCTGCTGATCGACTGCCAGGGCGCGTACCAGGACATGCTCACCCCCTCCACCATGCGCGCGCCGGGCGAGGCGGTCGGCAGCTTCGCCCTGGAGAGCGCCGTGGACGAGGTGGCGGTCGCCCTCGGCCTCGACCCCGTCGAGCTGCGGATCCGCAACGAGCCCGCCGTGGACCCGACCAGCGGCAGGCCGTTCTCCTCGCGGCACGTCGTCGAGGCCTGGCGGGCGGGTGCCGAGCGGTTCGGCTGGGCGAAGCGCAACCCGGTCCCAGGCGCCGTCCGCGAGGGCGAGTGGCTCGTGGGCACGGGGTGCGCGGCGGCGTCGCACCTCTACGTCCGGCAGCCGGGCGGGCGGGCACGGCTCACGCTCACCGCCGACGGTGCCGCCACGGTGGAGATCGCCGCGCACGACGCGGGCATGGGCACCGCCACCGCGCAGACCCAGGTCGCCGCCGAGAGCCTGGCGCTGCCGCCGGACCGGGTGACGATCCGGTTCGCCGACTCGACGCTGCCCGGACTGGTGGCCGCGCTCGGGTCGAGCCAGACGGTCACCGTCGCGGCGACCGTGCTCGCGGCCCGGCGCGCGCTCGTGGCCGAGCTGCTCACACTGGTGGGGACGGGTTCGCCGCTGGCGGGTCTCACGCCGGACGAGGTCGGCCCGCACGACGCGGGCCTCGCGAGGCTCGGCGATCCGGGACGGCACGAGAGCTACGCGTCCATCCTCGCCGCGGCAGGCCGCGCCGACGTCGTCGTCGAGGCGAGCGCCCCTCCGCCGACGGAGATGGCCGAGTGGTCGATGCACTCCTACGGCGCCATGTTCTGCGAGGTGCGCGTCAGCGCCGTCACCGGCGAGGCGCGGGTGAGCCGCTTCCTCGGCTCGCTCGACTGCGGGCGCGTCGTCAACCCCACGACGGCGGGCGGCCAGTTCCGCGGCGGCATCATCATGGGCATGGGGCTCGCGCTGACCGAGCAGACGCTGGTCGACGAGCGCAACGGCCGCATCATGAACCCCGGCCTCGGCGAGTACCACATCCCGGTGCACCTGGACGTGCCGGAGATCGACGTCATCTGGACCGGCGTCCCGGACCCCCGCTCGCCGCTGGGCGCGCGCGGCATCGGTGAACTCACCATCACCGGCACGGGCGCGGCCATCGCGAACGCGATCCACAACGCGACGGGCAAGCGGGTCCGCGAACTGCCGATCACCCCGGACAAGCTGTTGTGACCGCGGGGCACGTCCAATCGGCGTCCACTGTGGACAATTGGGTCACGGGGCCGGGCACCGGTGTCGCCGCTCCGGACGAGGTCGACGTCGTACCGTTGCCCATGAGGACGTGGCGGGAGTGGTCGTCCCCAGGCAGGTGCAGGCACGCCACGATGCCTTCGAGGTGCGCCGCCTCACCCTCGGCCTGCTCACCGAGTGCGTGGCGTCCAGGCGGCTGAGCGAGCCCGGCAGGGCGGCGGCGATGGTCTCCCGGCCCGTGATCGGGGTGTCCCACCGACCGCCGCATACCACTGCTCGACACCTGTCCAACAGCGCTAGACCCGTCGACCGAGGCCCGTGTCCGAAGTGGACCCGTGCCGCGAGCGGGCCGGAAGGACACCGGCCCGCCGCACACCCACGGCCGGGAGGACGAGAGCCGGGTGGTCCTCTCCGGTCGTGTCCGGTGCCGAATCGGGTCGACCGCTCGCGCCGAGTGCGAGGTGCGCGACGGAGGAGGGCGTGAACCACCTGACGGACGACCGGGCCTCCGGCGCGTCCGCGCAGCGCGGGCGCCGGTCAGTCGAGGCAGAACTCGTTGCCCTCGACGTCCTGCATCACGATGCACGACTCGTCGACACCGTCGGCGGCCAGCAGCCGCACGCGCACCGCACCGAGCGCGACCAGCCGAGCGCACTCGGCCTCCAGGGTGGCGAGGCGCTCCGCGCCGACGAGTCCGGCACCGGCCCGCACGTCGAGGTGCACCCGGTTCTTGACGACCTTGCCCTCGGGAACGCGCTGGAAGAACAGCCGAGGACCCGCGCCCGTCGGGTCGACGCAGGCGTACGCCGCACCCCGGCGCTCAGGAGGCAGCCCCAGGTCGAACTCGGCCCAGGACGCGAACCCCTCCGGGGGCGGCGGCACGACGTACCCCAGCACCTCGCACCAGAACCGGGCGACGCGCTCGGGCTCCGCGCAGTCGAAGGTGACCTGGACCTGCTTGACCGACCCCATGGGAGCACCCTAACGGGACGGGCCGCGCGGCGAGACCCGAATTCGGCCGCGGGCGGGAACCCCGCGGTGGTGGCACCCGGCTGAACGGGCCGTCGGCGGCGGGCACCGCGCGCGGCTCGCGCACGGCCTCGACAACGGACGGACCCGCAGGTCGGCGAAGTCCCACAGGCCAGCGGAGTCCCATCAGCCGACGAAGTCCCACCAGCCAGCGAAGTCCCACCAGCCGACCAAGTCCCACCAGCCAGCGAAGTCCCGCCAGCCGACCAAGTCCCACCAGCCGGCGGGGCAGCGCGAGGACACTGCCCCCCGTTCTCCTACCAGGGCAGGAGTTCGCCCTCCTCCTGGAGGGTTCCCGTCGGACCGTCCACACCGAGGGTCGCCAGGCGCACGACGGCCCTGGCGCTCTCCTCCGCGGGCCGTCCGATGCCGAACGCGGCGGTCATGTCGGTGGCCGTGGTGCCGGGCTCCAGCGCGTTGAACTTGATGCCGGGCTGGGACTTGGCGTACTGGACCGTGAGCATGGTGGCCGCCGCCTTGGACGCGGAGTAGAGCGCGAGCGGCATCCCGAACTCCGGCCGGTCGGGGTTGGTCACCGCCCAGAACGACCCGAGGCTGCTCGACACCGTGACCACGGTGGGGTTCGAGGACTTGCGCAGCAACGGGAGCGCCGCCTCCGTGACGCGCACGATCCCCACCGCGTTGGTGTCGAAGACCCGCAGCGCCGCCGGACCGGTCGGGGGCTCGTTCCCGAGGACGCCCGCGTTGTGCACCAGGACGTCGAGCAGGCCCTCGTCCGCACCGATCGTCGCCAGCGCGGCGCTCACCGAGTCGTCGTCGGTCACGTCGAGCCGCACGAACCGCGCGCCCAGCTCCGCGGCGGCCTTCTCCCCCCGCTCGACGTCACGCGCTCCGACGTAGACGGTGTGCCCCAGCTCCACGAGCTGTTTGGCGGTCTCGAAACCGATGCCCTTGTTGGCCCCGGTGATCAGTGTGACGGTCATGCCCATCCTCTCGAAAACCCGTGCTCGAACCGTTCTCCGCGCGGGCGGTCGACGTCGAACAACAGTTCTGTAGTGATCGATGCAGAACTCGACCGTAGCACGTTCCGCATCGATCACTGCGGAAGTGGCGGACGCCCGCCGGGGATCAGGCCGGCGGCCAGGCGCGCAGGGCGGCGTCGGCCAGGTCCTGGAGTTCGTCGCGGCCGACACCGCCTGCCGCCTGCACGGCGATGCCGTAGGCCAGGGAGGTCACGTAGCGGGCGAGCAGCGCCGGATCTGCGCCCGGCGGCAGGTCTCCGTCGTCGACGGCGCGCTCGAACCGCTCCCGGACGCTGGAGTAGCCGCTGTCGCGCCACTCGACGAGCAGGTCGTGGGCTCCCCGGCCGGACTCGCCGGTGGCCAGTGCCCCCTGGACGCCCAGGCACCCGTTGGGGCCCGTCGGACTGGTGGTGGTCCGCACGACGCCCGCGAGGACCGCCGTGGCGACGCCCAGCGCGGTCGGCTCGTCCAGCGCCCGGACCAGGTACGCGCTCGGGCCCTCGGTGTAGCGCTCCAGCGCCTTGCGGAACAGTTCGTCCTTGTTGCCGAAGGCCGCGTACATGCTCGTGGTGGAGATGCCCATCGCCTCGGTGAGGATGGCCAGGCTGGCCCCCTCGTAGCCGTGCTCCCAGAACACCAGCACCGCGCGTTCGAGGGCCTCGTCGGGGTCGAACCCCCGCGGGCGGCCGGTCGGACGGGGCTTCCTGGTCTCCACCTCGGCAGCCTACTCGTTCCGCACCGATCGATGCGGAACGACGGGTCGGGCCCCGGACTGCACCGGGACCAGCAGGTGGTCGAGGCACAGGTCCAGCGCGGCCTCCAGGTGGTCCGCGGAGCCGGTGGAGAGCAGGACGCTGACACCGCCCTGGACCGCGGTGACCACGGCCGCGGCCGTGCGGTCGGCGTCGAGCGCCGGGTTCGCCTCACCGGCCGCCTGCGTGGCCTCGATGCCGAGCCGGACGGCGTCCTGCCACCGCCGGACGAGCTGCGTCGTGACGGCCCGCGCCGCCGGGCTGTACCGGCCGACGTCGGCGATCAGCACCCCGAGCGGGCAGTGCGGCCCCTGGCGGCGGCAGGTCGCGACGACGGCGTCGCGCCACCGCTCCCACGCCGCGCGCGAGGCGAGCTGACCCAGGTAGGGCTGCTGGTCGTCGAAGACGTGCCGGGCTTCGAGCTCGGTGACCGCGAGCAGGAGCTGTTCCCGCCCCTCCGGGAAGTAGTGGAACAGCTGGCTCTTGCCGGTGCCGCTGCGGCGGCACACGTCGTCGAGCGTGGTGGCGAGCGTGCCGCGCTCCCGGATCTCGGCCGCCGCGGCCTCGACGATGCGCTGACGGGTGGCGGCGCCCTTCGCGGTGGTCACGACCAGGATTGTACTTGCGGGTACATTTTGCCGACCCTACGTTCGCCGCATGAGAGCGATCGTGATCGACGAACCGGGTGGACCCGACGTGCTGCGGCCGCGCGAGCGCCCCGCACCCCGTCCGGGTCCGGGAGAGGTCCTGGTGGACGTCCGCGTGGCGGGCGTCAACTTCTTCGACACCGCCATCCGCCGGGACGGCCTGGCCGAAGTTCCGGGAGCGGAGGGCTCCGGTGTCGTGGCGGAGACCGGCGACGGCGTGCACGGGTTCGCGGTGGGCCAGCGGGTGGCGTGGATGAACACCACCGGCCACGGCGGCTACGCCGAGCAGGCGGTGCTCCCCGAGGACCGCGTCGTCGCGGTGCCCGACGCCGTGGACGACGAGACCGCCGCGGCCCTGGTGCTCCAGGGCCTGACCGCGCACCACTTCACCACCGTCTCGCACCCGGTGCGGCCGGGCGACGTGACGCTCGTGCACGCCGCCGCGGGCGGGGTCGGGATGCTGCTCACCCAGCTCGTCAAGGCCCGTGGTGGCACCGTGATCGGTCTGGTGTCGCGGCCGGAGAAGGTCGAGGTCGCCACCGCCGCGGGCGCCGACCACGTCCTGGTGTCCACCGGTGGCGCGTTCGTCGAACCGGTCGGGGAGATCACCGGCGGCGCGGGCGTGCACGCGGTGTTCGACGGCGCGGGCGCGACCACGTTCGACGCGTCGCTGGAGGTGTTGCGCACGCACGGGACGCTGGTGTTCTACGGGCCGCTGATCGGCGAGGTGCCGACCATCAGGGTGAACCGGCTACCCCGCAGCGTCCGGCTCACCTACCCCACCACCGACGACCACGTCCGCTCCCCCGGCTCGTTCGCGGCGTTCGCGACCGAGCTGTTCACGCTCGTCGAGAAGGGCGAACTGGTCGTCCGGATCGGAGGCCGCTACCCGCTGGCCGACGCGGCCCGCGCCCACACCGACATCGAATCGCGCGCCACCACCGGGAAACTGCTGCTGTTCCCCTGACCTTCGCGCCCGTTCCCCGACCAGCACCTCCTTCCCCACCACACGCCCCGGCGTCGATCAGTAGGCTGGCGCGTGGTGAGAGGAGTGCGATGAGCTATTCCACCCCCTTCCGACGCGAGGACGACGTCGTCCGCCAGAAGCGCGAGACCGACTCCTCGCTCGTCGACAGGGCGCGGAAGGCGGCGGAGCAGCTCCCCGCTCCACGGCCCGAGGACGACACCGTCGTCGCGGAGCGGCGACGCCACGACGAGAAGACCTCCGCCGCGCCACCCGTGCTCGAACTCCTGCTGTACCACGAGGAGGAGCGGGCGGCGGCGCGCGCCGCGGGCGACCAGCGGCTCGCGGCCAAGGCGCTGGTCGGGGTCGTCGGCGACCTCGACGTGCTGCTGGACGGTGCGGAGGAGCACCTGCGCCGGTCCGGCCGGGGCAGGTCGCGGCAGCGCGTGCGCGACGCCGTGCCCCGGCTCGTGGCGATCTCCGCGATCTCCGCGCTGCCCTTCGAGGCGGTGGGCGAGTTCCTCGGTCTGCCGCCCGACCGCGTCAGCGCGGTCGTGGACGCGTTGGCCGGGCACGGCGGGCTCACCCCGGCCCAGCGGCTGCGGGCGCTGGAGCAGATCACCTGGCTGCGCCAGCGGTTGCGGCAGGTGCTGGCCACCGAGGACCAGTCGCTGCTCGACCGGCTGGTGGCCTTCGTGTCCAGGTTCGTCCTGCTCGGGGCCGTCGCGCTCGCCTCGGCGGCGTCGGGCGCGTTCGCCGTGGGCGAGTCGGCGCTCAAGGAGGCCGTCAAGACGGGGGTCGTGGTGCTCGTCGCCGCCGCGCTCCAGGTGGGCGCCGACCACGTGCTGGCCGGTCGCACCGGGAGCGGGAAGCGCGCGGCCGCGGGGGAGGCGCACGCCGCGCTGCTCGCGGAGCTGTCCACCGCGAGCAGGTTGTGGGAGCCACCGGCCTACGACGGGGAGGCCGTCGTCGTGCGGACGCGGCTGGCGGTGCGCGCGTGCGCCGTGCGGGTCGCGTCGATCCCCCTGGAGTGGCCGGACAAGTGGTTCTACTGGGACCTGCTCGACGACCTGGCCGCGGCGCTGGAGGAGGACGCACCGGACGGCCTCCTGGTCGTGGCGCGGAGGATCACCGCGCTGAGCCCGCCCGCGTGAGCCCGCACCGGCGTGGCGCGGGGTGCGTTCGCCGATGATCACCTGCATCATCTGGGTATGCGCAGTTCACTGTTCAACCACGCCGAGCGGGCCGTCGAGCCCGGTAGTTTCCAGTTGCAGAACGACCGCATGCTGAAGGTGGACCTCACCGGCAGCGGCGGGTTCTTCTTCGCCAAGCAGGGGTCGATGGTGGCCTACCAGGGCGACGTCGACTTCGCCTACGAGGGCAGCGGCGGTCTCGGGAAGCTGTTCAAGAAGGCCTTCACGGGTGAGGGCATGTCGTTGATGAAGGTGTCGGGCAGCGGGGACGTGTTCCTCGCCCAGGACGCCGACGAGGTGTTCGTGCTCTACCTGGAGGACGAGGGCGTCACGGTCAACGGCAAGAACGTGCTCGCGTTCGACAGCTCGCTCACGTGGGACATCAACCGCACCGAGGGCGCGTCGATGCTCAGCGGCGGCCTGTTCAACACGACGTTCAAGGGCACGGGGGCGCTCGCCGTCACCGCCTACGGGACGCCGGTCGTGCTGAACGTGGACGTGCCGACGTTCGTCGACATGCAGTCCGCCGTCCTGTGGTCCACCTCGCTCCAGTCCTCGATCCGCAAGACGGCGAAGCTCGGTGCCGTCATCGGCCGCGGCTCGGGTGAGGCGTACCAGCTCGCGCTGTCGGGCCAGGGCATCGTCGTCGTGCAGGCGTCCGAGGGGCACCCGCAGCCCGCCGCGCAGTGACGGCCACGGCCACCGGCGGCGTCGAGCGCCGCCGGTGGCCGTCGCGTGGAGCGGGCCGCACCGGGCTGTCCATCCGGGCCGGAACCGCGAGGTCGGGTGCGTCGGTCGTGCAGGACCTCCAGTCGGTGATCACCGTGGTGCTCGGGGCGCGGCCGCCGGGAGGCTCGCGTCAAGGCGACCTGCGGGACCGGGGTGGGGGCCGGGGGGTCTCACGGGCTCGGTGGAGCGCCCCGCTCGGGCAGCCTGGAGCGAGCCGACCGAGACGCGGGAGAGACCACGATGTCCACGATCCACTTCGTCGAGAAGACCACCGCGACGCCCGAGCAGGTACTCGCCGCGCTCACCGACTTCGGACCCGGCCGCGCGCTGCTGTTCGGCAACAGCGCCGACGAGTACCTGGAGGTCCACGACAGGGGCTCCGACTGGGCCGACGTGACCGAGGGCGCGGGCGGGATCTGGGAACGCCTGCGCTACGACTGGTCGGACCCGCGCAGGGTCGTCATGACGACCACCGACTCGAACACCTGGGGCGGGCGGTCGGGCCACACGTACACGCTGACGCCGCAGCCGGACGGCACGACCGTGCTGGACGTCGTGGTGGTGCGCGAGGGCCGCAACCTCAAGGGCCGCGTGACCGGCTTCCTGCTCGGGTCGGTGGGCAGGGGTGTGCTGGGCAAGGCGCTGAAGAACACCGTCGAGGCCATCGAGGCCCGCAGCGGCGCCGTGGCCGGGTGAGCGGGCTCGCGCCTCGGCCGAGGCGCTCCCGCGCGGTTCCACGAGGTGGTCGTCGGGCGGGAGGAGCGCGGCACGGCGTCCGGTCGCGCCGTGGTCGGTCCACTTCGGACGCGCCCCTACCCACGGCCGCGGCGTTCAAACGCGGTGACCGGTCCGAAGGCGACCCCGGCTCGGCCGTTTCGGACGCCGTGTCGCGGGAAAACCCCGGCGATCGGGCTGAGGAGGACACATGCGGTTGTCGACGGGACGCGGTACGCGGAAGTGCGGGGCGGCGTGATGGCCCGCACGGTGGCGGACGCCGTGGTGGAGCGGTTGCGCACCTGGGAGGTGCCCAGGGTGTTCGGCTACGCCGGGGACGGCATCGACCCGCTGCTGGCCGCGCTGCACCGCGCCGACGGCGACCCGGAGTTCGTGCCGGTCCGGCACGAGGAGATGGCCGCGTTCATGGCGACGGGCCACGCCAAGTACGCGGGCACGCCGGGGGTGTGCGTGGCGACCCAGGGGCCTGGTGCGATCCACCTGCTCAACGGCCTCTACGACGCCAAGCTCGACCGCCGCCCGGTCGTCGCGATCGTCGGCCAGATCGTCTCCAGCGCGCTGGGCACCGGCTACCTCCAGGAGGTGGACCTGCACACGCTGTTCAAGGACGTGTGCGGCCAGTACCTCCAGACCGTGTCCGCGCCCGAGCAGCTGCCGGTGCTGCTGGACAACGCGATGCGCACGGCCATCGCGACCGGCACGCCGACGTGCCTGATCATCCCGCACGACGTGCAGCGCGCCGACGCCGTCGACGACCTGCCGCACAGCCACGGCGTCGTCCCCTCCTCCGCGGTCACCGGCACGCCGAGGCTGCTGCCGAACGAGGACGACCTGCGGCGGGCGGCCGACGTCCTGGGCAGGGGCCGCAGGGTGGCCGTGCTCGCGGGTCGCGGCGCGGCCGGGGCCGTCGCCGAGGTCGAGCGGCTCGTGGACGTGCTGGGCGCCGGGGTGACCGTGTCCCTGCTCGGGAAACCCGTGCTGTCCGAGCGGGAGCCGTGGCACACCGGCGTCATGGGCCACCTGGGCACGACCGCCAGCGCGGAACTGCTGTCCGGGTGCGACACGCTGCTGATCCTCGGGTGCAACGACCCGTGGACCGAGTTCTACCCGGAGCCGGGGCGGGCGCGGGCCGTGCAGATCGACGTCGAGGCCCGCGTGGTCGGCAGCAAGTACCCGGTGGAGGTGGCGCTGGTCGGCGACGCGGGCGAGACGCTGCGCGCACTGCTGCCGCTGCTGCCGCGCAACCCCGACCGGGCGTGGCTCGACCGGGTGGAGGGCAGCGTGCGGCGGTGGCGGGCGCTGGCCGAGCAGCGGGCGCTGGAGCCCGCGACGCCGCTCAACCCGGAGCGGGTCGTGCGCGAGCTGTCCGACCACCTGCCCGCCGACGTCCAGGTGGCCGTCGACGTCGGGTCGTCGACGTACTGGTACGCCCGCCACCTCGCCCTGCCCCCCGGCGTGCCCGCGCACACGTCGAGCTACCTGGCGTCGATGGGCTGCGCGCTGCCCTACGGGCTGGCGGCGAAGCTGCACGCCCCGGACCGGCCGGTGGTCGCGCTGGCCGGTGACGGAGCGATGCAGATGAACGGCCTGCTGGAGCTGATCACCGTGGCGGACCGGTGGCGCTCGTGGAGCGATCCTCGGTTCGTCGTGCTGGTGCTGCACAACGGCGACCTGAACGAGGTCAGCTGGGAGCAGCGGGAGATGGAGGGCGACCCGCGCTTCCCGACGTCGCAGCGGGTGCCCGACTTCCCCTACGCGCGCTACGCGGACCTGCTGGGGCTGCGCGGGATCCGGGTCGACTCCCCGGACGCGGTGGCCGAGGCGTGGCGGGAGGCGTTCGCGGCCGACCGGCCGGTGGTCGTGGAGGCGGTCGTCGACCCGGCGGTGCCCCTGCTGCCCCCGCACCTGCCCGACGAGAAGGCCGAGATGGTGCACCGGGGGTTGGCGCAGGAGCCCGACGGTGACGCCGCGCGGCGGAACGTGGAGCGGCAGCGCGAGGCGGACGCGGACGACAGGTGACCCGTGTGCGCGGGTGGATCGGGGGACGCCGCGCGGCGCGCCGGCGCCGCGGTCGTGGCAGGCGGGCCTCGGCTCCGCGCCCGGCGGTCAGGGCTGCGGCGTTCCCGGCGGCGGGTGCCCGCACGGGGCGGGCCACAGGTCCTCGCGGCCCAGGTCGGCGACCGCGTACTTGCCGAGCGCGCTGATCAGGAGCCGCAGTTCCAGCGCGAGGCACCGCACCAGGTTCACGAGGCCGTCGGCGCGGCGCTCGTGGACGGCCAGCAGCGCCGCTCGCCCGAGGCCGATCCCGGTGGCCCCCAGGGCCAGCGCCTTCGTCGCGCGGGTGCCCTCCCACATGCGACCGCTGGCCAGCAGGCTCGTCGCCGGGCGGCCGATGCGGGCCAGGCACTCACCGAGGGGGAGCCCGACGTCGAGGAAGGACGTCGGGGCCCAGCCGGTGCCCGCCTCGGCCCCGTCGACGGTGACCGCGTCCGCGCCCTCGGCCCAGGCGATGGCCGCGGCGTCGGCGACGTCGCGGCCAGGAGGCAGCTTCACCCAGATCCGGCAGCGGGGGAAGTTGTTGCGCATCAACCGGACCTGGCTGCCCAGGATGTCCGAGGTGAAGGTTCCCGGACTGCTCGACCGGTGGACCCGCGAGCCCGTCGAGGTGCCGAGCGCGTAGGTGTCGGCCAGGCGTTCCGCCGTGGCGGTGTCGACCAGCGTCATGCCGCCCAGGCCCGGCTTCGCGCCCTGGCCCACCTTCAGCTCGAACCCCAGGCGCCCGGCCTCCAGCAGCGGTGTCACGTTGGGATCGCTGTAGACGAGGTTCCACACCTCCGCGTCGGCGTCCTCGGTGCTCTGCTGCACCACGACACCGCCCAGCTCCGACCGGGACTCCTCGGCGTACGCCCGGATCCGGTCGAGCAGCATCGCCCGCCCCGCGGACTCCTCCACCCGTCCGTACCCCGTGACCGGCACGACGTTCTCGCCGACGACGAGCGGGACGCCCAACGCGCCCGCCTGCCGCGCGACGGCCAGGCCCAGGCCGTCGCTGGCCAGGCTCGTGGAGCCGAAGGCCGAGACGTACAGGGGCAGCGCCGAGCCGAAGCCGCCCAGCCGCGTGGTCAGGTCGACGTCCTCGGGCAGCGGTTCGCGCCCCAGCTCGACCAGCTTCTCCAGCCTGCGCGGCATCAGGACCGGTGGCACGATCCGCAGTGCGTCCAGCGGATCGCCGCCCGTGCCCGCCACCGAGCCGAACACGGCGCGGCCGTACTCCTCGTGCGGCGGGAAGGCCGCCGCCTCACCGCGTCGGGCGCGGTCGCGGACGGCGGTCTCCGGGAAACCCGGCGCGGACAGCGCCGTCACGGCGAGAACACCCCCGGCACCTTGGGGTACGCGCTGGCCTGCCACACCGCCGCCAAACCGGCCACGTACCGGGTGAGCCGCTCCAGGCCGATGCCGAACCCGGAGCTGGCCGGGATGCCCGCGCGGACGCAGTCCAGGTACCAGCCGTACTTCGCGGGGTTCTCACCGGTCTCGCGCATCCGCGTGACGATCCTCGCGTAGTCCGACTCCCGCTCGCTCCCGCTGGCGAGCTCGCCGTACCCCTCGGGCGCCAGCAGGTCGAAGTTGCGCAGCACACCGGGTTCGGTGCGGCTCTCGCGGTCGTAGAAGCCGCGGCTGCCCTTGGGGTAGTCGATCACGAAGAACGGCCTGGGGGCGCGCCTGGAGAGCAGTTCCTCGCCCTGCCAGTCGATCTCGGCGTGCGGGTCCTGCGGGTGGCCCGCGTCCACCAGCGCCGCCACGGCCCGCCGGTGCGGGAGCACGTCGAAGGTCTCACCGGAAACGGCCAGCGCGACGAGGTCGCGGCCGAGTTCGGCCAGCTCGCTCGCGCACCGGTCGAGGCACTCCTTCACCACGCGCGACACGAGCTGCTGCGCCAGCCGCATCACGTCCTCGCGCGTCGCGTCCGCCACCTCGACGTCGATCTGGTGGAACTCCGCCAGGTGCCGGTGCGTCACCGCGGTGTCCAGCGGCTCCAGACGCACGTTCGGCGCGATGGTGTAGATCGAGCCGAACGTCGCCAGCGTGGCCTGCTTGTACAGGATCGCGCTGGTCATGAGCCGGTAGCGCTTGCCGTAGTAGTCGACGTCGACCTGCTTGGCCCCTCGGGCGCCGGGGTCGGTCACCGGGCCGATGACCGGCAGCCTGACTTCGGTCCCCCCTTCGCCGCGCAGGAACTCCCGTGCCGCGTCGACCAGGCAGTTCTGCACCCGCAGGGCCGCCCTGGTGCGCGGAGACCTGAGGTGGTCCACCGGCGTGGGCGGTTCTGGTGTCGTGGTCACGACCGTCCTCCTGTCCGTCCGACGCGCGCGCTCGCCGCTTCGCGCGGGAAGCCGTCGGCCACCGCGATCCCCGTGCCGTCCCCGTTCACAGCAGCTCGTGCTCCAGTCCGCGCAGCAGCTCGTACGCCTTGTCGATCTCCCCCTGGTCGCGGTGCACGAAGAACGCCACGCCGGGAGAGGAGTTCAGGTCCACCGTCCGGCGGGTTCGAGCCCCGTCCGCGATCCGGAACCGCAGGCTCTCGAACGCGGGCAGCTCGGTCAGCGCGGCGCGGAACACCGCCGACGGCAGGGGGACCTCGCGCCGTGCGATCAGGTTGACGCACCGCGCCGCGGCCAGCCGCGGGTACCGTGACCGCCTGCTGGTCAGCGCCGTGGCGTCGGGTGCGTAGCACTCCAGCGTGAGGCCCACCTGGTCGGCGCCCGTGGCGCGGTCGAGAGCGGGCGGGTTGGCCAGGCCGGACACCCGTGCCGCCGTCTCCAGCAGGCACGGTCCGTCCGCCGTGAGCACCAGCTCGGTGTGCGCGGGCCCCTCCCGGATGCCGAGCGCGTCCAGCACGTCGGCGACGTAGGGCAGGATCACGTCCAGGTCGGGGTCGTCGGGCGGCAGCAGGTCCTCGTGGTCGTAGATCGCCCGCTTGTCCGCCAGCACCGCCTTGCGGCTGACCCAGGCGTCGGTGAACCAGTGCCGCCCGTCGCGGCTCACCGAGTTGACCACGAACTCCTCGCCGCACAGGTGTTCCTGGACCAGCACCGCGTCGTTGGTCCGCATCATCAGGTTGCGCTTGCCCATGGTGGTGTCGAACGCGGCCGCGATCTCCTCGTCGGTGTCGCACGTGTACACGTCGTCGGACCCGGCGCTGTCCACCGGCTTCACCACGACGCGGGCCAGCCCTTCGGCGCGCCGCCACGCCACCAGCTCCGCGACGCGCGTGCCACGCAGTTGGCGCGGGGTGCGGACCCCGCGGGCGCGCAGCACCTCCATCATGCGGGCCTTGTCGCGCCTGGCCGTGGACAGTGCGGGGTCGTTGCCGCGCAACCCCAACGCGTTCGCCAGCTCGTCGGCCACCTCCACACCGAACTCGCTGGCCGCGATCACCGCGACGGGCGCTCGTCGCGCCACCCGTCGCACCACCCCGTCCACGTCGTCGGGGTAGGTCAGGTCGTCCTCGAACAACTCCCGCGGCAGGCTCCCGGCGAACGCGGCCGGCATGTCCTGGCGAGACCTGACGTGCAGCAGCCGGTAGCGGTCCGCGGCGTGCCGCGCGAGAAGCGCGCCGGTCGAGAACGCGTCCACCAGCACCAGGACTGACCGGGGGGTCATGACGCCACCTCGCCGTCGTAGCGGCGCGCGACGTGGTTGAGCATCGCGAGCAGCCGGTCGGAGCTGAGCCGCTCGATCTCGCGCGCCGGGCCCGGCACCGGCACGTTCCCCGTCCGGCCCCACACCAGCGCACCGCGTCCGTCCACCACGCAGGTGGCGACGGCGCGGTTGTCCGGGTGGGGGCAGAACGGGATGTCCAGCACGCCGCGGGCGAACGCTCCGACGAGGGCCGACCCGATGTCCGGGTCGAGGTCGAGCACCGCGTCGACGATCGACCGGGCCTCGGAGAGGACCTCGTCGCGGAAGGCGTCCTGCACCGCGGTGGGTGGCTCCGGCGGCCCGGCGGCCTCCTCCGCGGCCAGGCGGAGCGCCGTCACGTTGTCCGCGACGCTGGGGATCTGCCACGCCTCGGAGACCGTCTTGACGATCAGGCGCTCGCAGCCGGTGTCGCGGGCCAACCGGGCGCCGGCCCGGATCAGTCCGGCCGCGCCTGCCGCGGTCCGGGGGAACTGACCCATGTAGGTGTAGAGCACGACGTGCCACGCGACGTCGCCGAGGTAGACCTCGGCGAGGGCCCGCAGTGCGCGCAGAGCCCCGCGGTCCTGCTCGTCGTGCGGGCCCTGCGCGTAGCTCAGCGACAGGTGGCGCAGGCCGTGCGCGCGGAAGTAGAGCCCCTCCAGCAACGTCGTCGCCACCAGCAGCGAGGGTGGGCACAGCTGGCCCAGCAGGCACCCGCCGAAGCTCTCGACGTGCCCGTGCTCGGTCTCCCCCGCCAGGAAGCGGCAGCTCTCCGCCCACGCCGCGACCGCCTCGGCCAGGGGGACCCGGCTGTAGGGCAGGCAGTAGGACACCGGACCGCCTTCGGTCGCGTCGAGGCCGACGCGCACCAGGCGGCGGAACACCCGTTGCGGGAGTGCCGTGCCGTGCCGCACCTGGATCGGGAACGCCGGGCCGTTCAGGCCGTCGAGCATGGTGCGGGTGGTCGCGACCGGGTGGGAGACCAGCGGGTAGCCGTTGAGCTCGTCGCCGTCGGCCAAGCGCCGCAACGGCGTCAGGTAGTCGCCGACGCGGGTGTGGCTGTCCAGCGTGATGGTGCCCACCACCGGCAGCTCCAGCGCCGCGACCGCGCGCAGGCCCTCCCGCATGGCGTGGACCTGCCCGAATCCCATGCGGGGCTGCACGACGAGCCTGTGGTGTTCCCGGTTCGCGGTCACGAACTGGTCCAGGTGGCCTCCCACGTCACCGCCCCGAGATCACTTCGGAGACGCGCTGCCCGTTCCGCGGGTCAACCGTCTGCACCCGGTGCTTGTGCGGGTCGCCCGCGCGGACGCGGGCGATCATGGACTCCTTGTCGTGGAAGTCCACCAGCGCGCTGCGGTAGAGCGTGCGCAGCCGCGCCACGCTCAGCGCCGACACGCCTTCGAGCCACGCGACGGCGTCCGGATCATCGGAATCGCCCCGCAGCACCGCGCGCAGCGCGGGCTCGTCGCCGAGACGGGCGGGATGGCACCGCTCCAGGAACGCGCGCAACCGCTCGCCCCCGTCGGTGAACGGTGAGAACACCATCGCCACCAGTGCGTCCTCCGAGAGGTCGAAGGCGTCCCCGGCGAACTCCTCGGCGATCCGCCTGCGCTCGGCCATCCCCTCCGGCGTGCCGTAGCGCCCCGTGGCGAGCCGGATCAACTCGTCCGGCATCTCCTTCATGCGCATCAACTGCTCCGCCAGCCGCAGGTACTCGGTGACGCCCTCCTCGTAGGTCCGGCCGGCGACGTACCGCGCGCGCAGCCCGCGCAGGTGGGCCATCAGGGAGGGGTTGCCGCAGTCGGACTCGGTGAAGCTGAACGCCAGGTCGTCGAACCGGAAGCCCAGGAAGTCCACGATCAGCTTCCAGTGGTCGTGGACGCGGTAGCCGACCAGGTCGTAGATGGACATGAACACCGGCTCGGAGGACGGGTCGCCCGCCGACACCTCGCGCTCGGCCAGCTCCGCCGCGCTGTCCTCGCCGAACAGCTCGCGCACGTACGCCTCGCCGATGCCGCGCAGCGCGGTCAGCACGGCCCCGAACCCCATCCCGCGCGTCGACGCCACGTCGATGCCGCACTCGACGGCCAGCCTGCGGATCCACGCCGCGTACAGCGCCTGCTCGCGCCGGGAGTCGCCGGTCATCACCGCGTCCACGCCGCCGCGCCACCACACCACGCGGCCGTAGAAGTCGGCCACCGCGAGGTTGCAGCTGTTGCAGAAGGTCGGCCTGCCGTCGCCCGCGCTGCGGTGGCCGTTCATCAGGACGTCGAGCCGGTTGACGGCACGCAGGCGATCAGGCATCGGCAGGTCGCGGCGGAACGGGCGGACCTCCGTGTGGTCGACGGTCAGCAGCTCGGCGCGTTCGTCGTCCAGCAGCCCCAGGACCCGGTAGACGCGGTCGATGTTGTCCATCACCGCCTGGGGAACGCCTGCGTGCCGCATGTTCGCCACGCGCATCACGAAGGTCCGGTCGTGGTCGAGCCGCAGTCGCAGTTGGACGGCGCGCACGAACGCGACGACGTAGGTGCTGTCCTTCCCGCCGCCGTAGGCGACCATCACCTTGTAGTCGGCCAGCTCGTCGACACCGCCCGCGGCCTGCACCAGCTTCGCGCCGATCGCGTCGACGCCCGCGAGTTCGACCTCGCTCAGGTAGCAGGCCAGGCCGTCGAAGAGTGCGCGGTCGTCCTCACGGGTGTTCACAGCGGCGTCACCTCCAGGTCGTAGTCCGCGATGATGTGGCGGATGTCGGCCTCCACGCGGTCCTCGTCGTCGCCGAGCAGGATGAACCGCCCGCTGTGCAGGGCGTCGTAGCTGCCGCCGGGTTCCAGCACGTCTCCGACGTGCGGCACCAGCTCGCGCCACACCGCGGGCACGCGCCCGGCCATCGACGAGGACCGCACCACCCGCACCGGCCGGTCGGGTTTGGGGATGATCAGCCAGCCGCCGCTGGAGTCGCGGTCCTTGACGGGCACGGGTACCGGCTCGTCGGACAGGTCGCGCAGCCAGGTCTCGTAGAGGTTGACGCCGAACAGCTTGTTCAGCAGGTGCGGCACGTCGGCGCCCGCCACCCGGCCGCCGATCTCCAGGAACACCAGCTCGTCGTCCGGCGTGACGAACAGCTCCAGGTGGAACGGCAGACGACGCATCCGCAGCACCGAGACGCAGTCGCGGGTGAACTCCTCGACCCGGTCCCGCAGCGCGGAGCGCCCGACGACCACGGACCCGAGCGGCGCGCCGGAGACGAAGTCGAGACAGTCGTTGACGTACCGGGACACGACCAGGAACGGGATGCCCGAGTCGGCGTCCGCGTACCCGTCGACGTGGAAGATCCTGCCCGGCACGAACTCCTCGATCTCGTAGCGGGCCAGGTCGACGGTCGGCAGCAGCGCGGTCAGCGCGGCCTCGTCGTCCACGCGGTGCACCCCGATGCTCCCCGCGCTGTTCACCGGCTTGAGGATCACCGGGTAGCCGTGGGCGGCGGCGAAGGCGCGGCACCGCGCGAGGTCCTCGCAGGGCTCGAACGCGGGCACCCGCACCCCCGCACCGGCGAGGACCTCCTTCATCCGGACCTTGTCCCGGTAGACCGCGACCTCCTCTGTCGTCGGCCCCGGAACGCCCAGGTCCTCACGCACCTGAGCGGCGATCTCCAGGGTGAACTCCGACAGCGCGATCAGCCGGTCCACCGGTCCGACCTCCTCCACCACCTCGGCCACCGCGTCGCGCAGGGACGTGAAGACGTTCACGTCGTCCACCAGCACCAGGTGCGCGATCTTCTCCTGGGCCACCAGGACGCCCCGCGCCCCAGGGCCGTCGACCACGTAGCTCACCCGGTGGCGGTCGTGGTCCACGAACTCCTCGTACCGGGTCAGCTCGTTGTCCCACCGCACCCCGTCGGAGAACCTGGGCCAGCGGTTGACGATCACAATGTGCACGACCGCACTCCCGTCTCGGTGGTGTCCCGCGCGCTCGGGTGGCGAACCGGCAGGCGCGCGCGCAGGAACTCCCGGAACCGGGGCACCGCGTCCTCCCCGGTGAACACCTCGGCGCACCCACGGGCCAGCAGGTCCTCGCGGACCCGGACGTTGTCCGACTCCGCGGTGGTGAGCTTCCCGCCCACCACGACGGCCACGTCCAGTCCGTCGCGGCGCAACGCCGACAGCAGCAGGCGGGCGCCGTGGTGGCCGTGGCCGTTCACGCTCGACACCACCAGCAGGTCCGGCCTGCGGCGGGCCACCGCTCGCACGACCTCGGTGATCGGCGTGCAGCAGCCGAGGTTCCGCACCCGCATCCCGTGCTCCTCCAGCAGCTTCTCCAGGTACACCAGGTTCCAGATGTGCGCGTCGGACTCCACGGTGCACACCAGGGCGCGTCTCATGCCGTGCCTCCCGCGGGAACGGGGGCGGAGGCGGCCAGCGCGCGCCGGAAACCGCGGATCGTCAGCGGCAGCAGCACCGAGCCGACCACGCACAGCAGCACCGCGAGCAAGGCCACCAGCCGCTGCGGGCCGAAGGCCGAGCCCACACCGGCCACGAGCAGGCCGCCGATCGGGTAGGACAGCAGGTTGAGCAGGTAGAAGGGGCCCATCACCTTGCCGAGGTGCGCGGAGGGGATGACCCGCACCCGCTGGGTCCGGTTGAACACGTTGAAGTAGGCGATCCCGGCCAGCGACAGCACGAACGCCGGTCCGTAGACCAGGAACGACGGCGCGACGCCCAGCACCACGAGCCCGACGCCCGCCAGCGCGAACCCGAACACGCCCAGCCCCTCCACCGGCACCTTCCGCAGCAGGAACGGGATCGCGAGCAGGTTGAGCAGACCGGTCACGCCCACGCAGGTGTTGAGCAGCGCGAAGGACGACTCCGGCGCCCGGAACACGCCGGTGATGAGCGCGGCGTTCGCGCTGAGCACCGTGGCGAAGACCAGGTTGATCGAGAAGTTCAGCGACCCGAGCAGCACCACCGGGCGGTTGGCCAGCAGCAGCGTCCAGCCGAGGCCGAGTTCGGCGAGGATCTCCCGCGCGCTGCTCCTGCCGGGGACCCGTTCCCCGCGCGGCAACGGCAGCCAACAGGCCGCCGCGACCGCGAACACGGTCGCCGCCACGACGAGCAGCCACACCTTGCCCACGACCAGCGCGGCCAGCAGCGCGAGCGCGGGCCCGAGCGCCATCGCCAGCAGCTCCATGTTCTGCACCAGCGACTGCATGGGTGCCAACCGCTCACCGCGCGCCAGCTGGGGGACCATCTTCTCGATCGACATCCGCACCGGCGCGACCAGCACGGACAGCACCACACCGCTGGTCAGCAGCGCCGCCGTGGTGAACGAGGGCGCCAGCAGGCAGATCAGCGCGACCACCGCCAGCACCACGGCACGCCCGCCGGTGACCCGCGAGAACAGCCGCGCACCGCCGTCCCTGTCGGCCAACAGCCCGGCGAACGGGTAGGCGATCAGGGCGGGCAGCCACTCCAGCGCGAACGCCAGCCCCAGGGTGCCGACGCTCCCGGTGTCCTGGAAGATCAGCAGCGGCACGGCGAACAGCACCATCTGCTCGGCGATCAGACCCAGCAGCACACCGCAGCCGAACAGGCCCCGGTGCGCGCGGGACACGGCCGTCATGACGCTCTCTCGGCGCGTTCGTGCTCGCGGACCAGCGGCAGCACGTGGGTGTAGAAGATCCGCATCTCGTCGCGGGTGGGCCACCCGGAGAAGATGAACTCGCTGACCCCCGACGCCTTGTACCGGTAGAGGTAGTCGGCGACCTCCTGGTAGCTGCCGACGACGCACAGCGCCGGACCGCCCCGGTAGGCGACCGCGCCGGAGTACAGCATCGGGGACAACCAGTCGTCGCCCGCCGCACCGGCCAGCCGGAAGGACGTCTTCACCGCCTCGGAGTCGGACTTCGCCACGAAGTCGTGGACCCACTTCCGGTGCTGCTCGTCCGGGTCGCGCATCATGTCCTCCAGCGCGAGCAGCGCCTCGGCCCTGCTCTCCCGCGCCAGCACGTGCATCCGGATGCCGACCGAGCAGCCCTGCGCCAGCACGGGCGCGGCGGCCCGCGCGATGCCCTCGGGGGTGTCGCCGTAGCGCAGCCAGCAGTCGCCGTGCTCGATCGCGGTCGCCTGCGCCACACCGGAGGCCCCGCTGATGTAGATCCTGGGGCGGCCACCACCCTTGTAGCCCAGGCCGAGTTGGGCCTCCTCGATGCGGTAGTGCGTTCCGTCGTGGGTCAGCGGCGACTCCCCCCGCCAGAAGCGGTGCAGCACGTCGAGGAACTCGTTCGACCGCGCGTAGCGGTCGTCGTGGGCGAGGAAGTCGCCGTAGTACGCCTGTTCGACGGGCGAGATGCCCGCGACCAGGTTCAGCGAGATCCGGCCGTCGGACATCCACGAGATGGTGTTCACCACCTGGACGAAGAGCGTCGGCGAGAGCAGGCCGGGCCGGTAGGCGAGGATGAACGTGGCTCGATCGGTCTCGCGGACCAGCGCGCCGATCATCGGCAGCGGATCGGGCATGTGGTAGCTGATCCCCATCAGCAGGGAATCCACGCCGAGGTCGTCCGCCTCCCGCGCGAAGTCGACGATCCCGTCGAAGTCGAGTTCACCGGTCTGGTACTTCTCGCTGGCCTTCTTCTGCCCGCTGTCCAGGGGAGAGCACCAGTGGAACCTCAACCCGCTCACTTCTGCCCCCTCGTCGGCCGCAGAGCACCACCGGCCGCGTCGTCGCGAGAACCCTCCGCCGCTTCCCCGGACGTCCGGGCCTCCTCGCCGGAGGACCCGAAGACGATGCCCCTCTTCCACCCGCTTCGCTCGAACACCCGCATGACCGGTGTGGCCGCGAAGGTGGTGATGATCGTCATCAGGGCGAGGACCGTGTAGAGCTGGTTGGTGATCAGGCCCGCGGAGAGGCCGATGTTGAGGAGGATCAGCTCCATCAACCCGCGGGCGTTGGCGAGCGCGCCCATCGCGCCCGCCTCGCGCCAACTCATCCCCTGCCACCGGGCCACCAGTCCGATGGCGCCGAACTTGCCCACGAACGACACGACCAGCACGACGACCGTCACCAGCAGCACCCGCGGATCGAGGATCAGGCTGAGTTCGGTGTTGAGCCCCGAGTAGATGAAGAAGGCCGGGAGGAGGAGGTAGGCGACCAGTGGCTCGAACCGCTCACGGATGGCGTCGAGGAACGCGCCGCGCGGCATCACCGCGCCCGCCACGAACGCACCGAAGACCGAGTAGATGCCGACGTAGTCGGTGAACCAGCTCGCCAGCAGCACGACGAGCAGCACCACCGTGAGCGGAGCGACGGGCAGGCCACCGCTGCGTTCCCGGTCGTCGTCGCCCGGCGTCCAGGTGTTCAGCCGCTTCAGGAGGGGGCGTGCGACGAAGGTCATGAAGGCCAGGTAGGCCAGGCCCCCGCCGATCGCGAGGAGGGCGCCCGCCATGCTCGCCTTCGTCGTGGCGACGACCGTCGCCAGCAGCACCCAGGCGCAGGCGTCGTCGACGGCCGCGCACGACAGCGACATCGTGCCGAGCCGGGTGTTCAGCAGACCGGAGGCGTGGACGATCCAGGCCAGCATCGGGAACGCGGTGATCGCGACCGCCGCCGCCAGGAACAGCCCGCCCTGCCAACTGCTGACCTTGTCGGTGAAGTAGTCGCCCTGGCCCACCAGCCACACGCCGACCACGCCCCCCAGCAGCAGGGGGAAGACGATGCCCGCGGCCGACGTGGCCCCGGCCTTTCCCAGGTGCGACCGGAGGATCTCCAGCTTGAACGACGCACCCACCAGGAACATGTACAGCACGAGCCCGATCTGGCCCACGACGTAGATGGCGGTCAGGTTCGGGTGCGTCACCGTCGCCCCGCCGACGTCCAGCGCGGTGGGGAAGAGCCATTCCTGTCCGGAGGGCCAGACCCAGCCGAACACCGTGGGCCCCAGCACGAAGCCGGCGGCCATGATCGCCACCACCTGGACCTGGCCGAGCCGCCGGAACACCGGCCAGAGCAGGCGGCAGGTCACGAGAATGACCGCGACCTGTAGGAAGAAGTGCGTCGTGACCTCTAGTAATGAGGGCATGCATCAGCCTCGCCTAGATCAGGAGTCGACAGGTCCCCTAGGGGGTCGGCATCGCTATGACGTGCACCGTGGACATCGCTGTCGCCACCAGCTTGCCACCACCGCCGTAGGCCTCCGCGGCGATGTAGATGGCCGTTCGCCCGGCTTTGCGGACCTCGGCGATCAACCTCAGCTCGTCTCCGGGAACCACCGCGCGCAGGAAGTGGGTCGACAGTTCCAGCGTCGTCGTCGGTCCGCGCGCGGTGAGGTAGCTGAGAGGCCCGATGAGGTTGTCGAACATCGCGGACAGGAACCCGCCCTGCAACAGGCCCACGGCGTTCGCGTGCTGCGGCGACACCCGCACCACCGCCGTCAACGACCGGGCGGGAACGTACTCCTCGTACCGGATGTCGAACACCTTCACCGACGGCGGGGGGAGGGCGAGGGTGACCCCTGGCGGGGCGACGCCGCGGAACAGCTCGAAGGTGAGCTCCTGGATCTCGTCGTGCCCGCGAACCGTCGCGTCGTCACTCATGGGTGGCTCCTGCCTCGCCGCGGCGGTGTTCCGCCTCGGTCAGAAATTTCTCCAGGACCGGGTTGAACCCCGGCGCGTGCTGGACGGCGTGCCCCGCTCCGGGCAGGCGGACCCGCTGCCCGTCGAGCCGGGTGGCGAGGGCGTCGCACAGCCGCTCCAGCGCGGGGTGGTGCTCCCCCGAGACGACCAGCGTCGGCGTGCCCGCCCCGGTGATCACGTCGAACCGGGGCCGCGCCTCCCGCGGCGAACGGAGTTCGCGCCACAGCGCCATCGCGTGGCGGACGTCGGCGTCCTGCCCGACCAGCATGGTCCGGTCCACGCCCGCGACGGCGTAGAACTCGCTCTCGGCCTGCGCGTCGTCCGCGCTCGCGGCGAACCGGTCGGCCAGGGCCGCCAACTCCTCGACGAACTCGTCGTCCCCGGCCGCGGTCCACAGCGGCACCTCGATCAGGGTCAGCGACCGGACCCGGTCCGGCAGCCGCTCGGCCGCGAGGAACGCCCCCAAGCCGCCGTAGGAGAACCCGACCAGGTGGACGCCGCCGGGCTCCCCCGCGATGAGGTCCACCAGGTCGTCGGCGTCGACGAGGAAGTCCTGCAACGACGCGGCCGGACTGGGCGGGTAGCCCCGACGGCTCGGAACGATGAGCGACCACCGGGCTTCGAGCTCGTGCTGACCGGCCCACGTCACCTTCGGCGGCAGCCCGCCGTGCACCAGCACGACCGGCGGCCCGGTTCCCGACCTGTGCACGAACAGGGGCGCCGAGGACGGCGAGCCCACCTGGTCGGACGTTCCCTTCAGAGTCATAGCCCTCTCCTCGCCCCGAACGACGGCGTCGTAGCGTTCCGGCGTGAGTTCCTGGTAGGTGGGGTCCCCCGCGTCGCGTACGTAGAGCGGCTCGCCTTCCCCTGGGGCGAAACCCTGGCGCTGGAGCGACGACTTGGTCAGTTTCAGCGTCGCCGTCGTCTCCAGCGAGGGCAGCACGCGGATGAAGACGGGCTGCGCGTAGCGCGGCAGCGCCGAATCGAGGTGCGCGGCGAGCGCCGCGCCGTCGAACCGAGCGCCGTCGGCCAGGACGACGGCCGCCATCCCGGCGCGGCCCTCGCGTCCCGGTACCGGCACGCCGTAGACGTTGGCCGCGGCGATGCCCGGCCACCGCACGAGCTGTTCCTGCACCTCGGTGGTCGACACGTTCTCGCCCCGGTAGCGGAAGGTGTCGCCCAACCGGTCGACGAAGAACAGGTTGTTCCGCTCGTCGAGGCGGAAGACGTCGCCCGTGTCGTACAGCGCGTCCCCGTCGCGGAAGGCATTCGTGACGATCTTCGCGCGGGTGGCCCCTTCGTCCCGGTAGCCGCCGAAGGGCGTTCGCTTCCGGATGGGTCCGAGCAGGACGCCGGTCTCCCCCGGCCCGCACCGCACCAGCCGCCCGCCCTCGCGGACGAAGTCGTCGCGCTCGAAGTCCCACTTCGCCAGTGTGCCGCCGAGGCGCAGCTTGCCGACCGACCCGACCTCCCCCGTCAGGTTGATCGTGGCGATGTTGCCCTCGGTGGACGCGTACAACTCGACGATCCGCGGTACCTCGAACCGGTCCCGCAGGGCGGTCCAGACGTCGGCCTGCAACCCCTGGCCGACGATGACGCGCACCCGGTGCCCGCGGTCGTGGTCGCCGGGCGGCGTGTTGACCAGGTACCGGCACATCTCGCCGACGTAGTTGAAGCCCGTCGCCCGGTAGCGGTGGACGTCGCGCCAGAACCCACCGGCCGAGAACCGGCGTGCGAGCGCCAGCGCGGCCCCGTGCGCGAGGACGCTCGACAGGGCGATCACCAGAGCGTTGGTGTGGAACAGCGGAAGGCAGTTGTAGACCACGTCCCCCGGCTGGAAACGCCACCCCAGGGCGCCGGTCACCCGTCCGACGGTGGTCAACCGCTGGTAGCTCATGACGGCGGCCTTGGGCAGCCCGGTCGTCCCGCTCGTGAAGATGTAGGCGCCGGTGTCACCGAGGGTGTGCCCGGCCGTCTCGGGCGGGTCGGTGGACGTCCCGCTCGGCACGAACCGCGCGAGGCCCGCGGTACCGGGCGCCGTCCCGTCCTCGTCCACCAGGCAGTGGGCGATCAGGTCGTCCGCCACGCGGTCCCGGACCGCCAGGAACGCGGGCAGGCACTCCGAACCGACGATCAGGTGGGTCGCCCCGCACACGGACAGGGCGTGCGCGAGCCCGTCGCCACGCGCCCGCGTGTTGACCAGTGCCACGACGACGCCGAGCTTCCCCGCCGCGAGGTAGTGCCAGACGAACTCGGGGCGGTTCTCCATGAGCAGGGCGAGGACGTCGCCCTTGCGCAGGCCGTTCGCCCGGTACGCGTGCGCGGTGCGGTTGACGAGCCGGTTGGCCTGCGCGTAGGTGAACCGCTCGTCCTCGTGGAGCAGGAAGGCGCTCGCCCCGTGCCTGCTCCTGCGCTCGAGTTCGAGCGCCAGCGTGCGGTTCGAGCGCGCACCTTCGAGCAGGCCCCGTGCGAGGACCCGGTGCGACCGGATTCGCTGCGTCAGTGCCACTGTGCGCCCTTCGCCGCGTCGACGGCCGTCATGGCGGCGAAGTACTTCTCGCGCGCCTCGTCCGCGAGGCGGTCCCAGCGGTCCCACGTCATCGGAGCCGGTTCCCGATCGGGCACGAACCGGTACCGGGACAGGTCGTCGATCCCCTTGAGGCGCTGGAGGATCTCCGCGTCGAGCAGGGTGCTCCCGGTGTGCTCCGCCGGGTCCTGTTCGAGCACCGCCATCATGGCGTCGACGACGACGTCCTCGCGCCGCCAGTCCTCGGGGGCGCCGATGCCGAGGTTCCGCGTCGCCGCCGTCCCGATGAGCGTCTGCGTCCACACCGAGTTGCAGGCGATGCCGGTCCCCGCCAACTCCTCGGCCAGGCCGAGCGTCAGCAGCGTGGCGTTGAGCTTGGACGCCATGTAGGCGACCTTCCCCCTGACGTGGTCGAGCACGTCGAGGCCGATCGGCGGGCTCATGTTCACGATGTGGCCCCAGTTCCGCCGCCGCATGTGGGGAAGGCAGTGGTGCGCGAGCAGGAACGGCGCGCGGGAGTTGACGTCCATCATCAGGTCGAACCGCTTCGGCGGCGTGGCCTCGACCCCCTGGAGCCACATGGCGCCCGCGTTGTTCAGCAGGATGTCCACGCGGCCGAACCGCTCGACGGCCTGGTCGACGACGTTCTTCAGGTCCGCCTCGTCGCGGACGTCGCACCGCACCCCCAAGGCCGAGCCACCGCGCGCCTCGACCTCCCGGACGGTCTCCGGGACGCTTCCCGGCAGCCTGCCGCCGCTCTCCATCGTCTTGGCCGCGACCACCACCGCCGTTCCCCGGCTCGCCAGCGCGAGCGCCATCGCCCTGCCGATGCCGCGGCTGCCGCCGGTGATGATCGCCACCCTGCCGTCGAAGCTGGTCACGTCCCCTCCACCGGTCACCGGCCCGCCACCACCGCGACCGGTTCGTCGCGCGGCAGGTCGCACTCCTTGGCGATCTCCCGCTCGAACGCGTCCGCCCAGGCCTCCAACCGGTCGACGTTGTTCCGCATGTCGCGGAAGGTCTGGTCGGCGGTCTTCTCGGTGAGCAGGTCCAGGTGCAGCTCGGCGCAGATGGGCACCTTGCTGTACTCGACGAACAGGTACCTGTCCGGTTGGGCCGCCTGCGCGGCGAAGGCGCGCAGGTTCGCCTGCATGCGTTTCTGGATGGGCAGGAACCTCGCCGCGATGGGGTGGAACTCGGCGGCGGCGTCCTCGCTCTTGAACAGACCGCGGAACAGCATCTGCGAGGGGAGCGACCAGTAGTACGACGTGTCCCACATGACCTTCGTGAACATGGCAGGCGCGTGCCCGAAGATGCCGTAGCTGTCCTGGTACACCTGGAGGTAGTTCGGCCAGAGGTCGTCGAGCAGCAACCGGTTGTACCGCTGGGCGACGTCGGCGGTCAGGCGGCCCGCGCGGTCGAGTTCGACGAGCCGCGTCGTGATGGTGTTCGTGTAGGCGATGAAGTCCGTTCCAGGGCTGTAGAACGCGTCGAGGAAGACCGCCGCCTCACCGACGCAGGACCACCGGTCGTGCGAGAAGGCCTGCTCGGACCCGTGGCTCACGTTCCGCAGCTTCAAGAAGTCGAGGACCTCGGCGTGCTCCACGAACGCCGCGAGCGTCGGCTCGTGCTCGGCGAGCCACTGGCGCGCCCTCGGTTCCGTCGCGTACGTCTTGAAGGGGTGGATGCGCTCGTCGGTGACGATGCCGACGCTCGTGTTCCCCGACGCCAGCGGGATCATCCACACCCAGTAGCCGCGACCCATCAGGTGGTTGGTGGAGAACCACCTGCGCTCCTGCGTCTTCGGCGTCCACGTCGGGCTCGTGGCCGCCGCCATCCGCTCGACGTCGTACTCGCCGCGGAAGCGCCACCACGCCGCGTTGATCTCGTGCGGGCTGGGGGTGCCCAGGCCGAGCTTGCGCTGCAGCAGCCGGTGGCGACCGGACGCGTCGGCGACGAAGCGCGCCCTGACCTCGCGCTCGCCGCCCTCACCCGGCACCTGGTAGTGGACGACGTGGTCGTCGCCGGTGGAGGAGAGGTCGACGTCGATCACCTTGGCGCCCTCGACGAGGTCGACACCGAGCTCGTGGCTGCCCTTCCGCAGATCGCGTTCGAGGATGCCCCGGTCGATCTGGTAGGACGGCACGCGCGCGAACCGCCGCGCACCGATCTCCGGTCGCGCCTCGAACGGTCCGTGCGGATCGCCGAAGAACATGCGCAGGCCCAGCTTGTGCAGGTGCCGCGTGTTGAAGTAGCCGGTGAGGCCGAGCTGCTCGGTGAGGTAGTTCGCACCCCCCTCGACCGTGGCCTCCCCGACCTTGTGGGCACCGTCCGGGATGTCCCCCGAGGTCCGTTCGAGCACCAGCACCGCGAGGTCCGGCATGGTCCGCTTGAGCTGCCTCGACAGCGTCAACCCTGCCAGGCCGCCGCCGCACACCACGACGTCGTAACGTTCGACTGCTTCCATGATTCCGCTCCGTCCGAGTCGGTCCGCGCCGGTCAGAGATTCGTGAACATCGGGTACGCGTCCTTGACGGACAGCTCGCGGGCGATCGTGTCCATCACCTCCGGACCGGGGTTCTGGATGAACAGGTGGCCGCCGGGGACCGTGGTCAGCGAGAACCCGCCGCTGGTCAACTTCCCCCACGCCTGGAGCTGGTACTCCTCGAACAGCGGGTCGTCGACGCCGTGCAGGACCGTGATCGGGGCGCGCAGCAGGACCCCGTCGTCGAACCGGTAGTCGCCGAGCATCCTGAGGTCCGCCCGCACCGCGGGCATCAGCGGCTTGATCGACGCTTCGTCGGCGATCGGTCCCATGAGCAGACCGTTGTCCCGCAACACCTCCAGGACCCGGTCGTCGGATTCGCCGCCGACGATGCTGCCGTTCCGGAGGTGCTTCAGGCCGCGCACGTAGTCCTCGACGTACGTCGCCGACGGCCAGCCCCCGATGATGAGCTTCGTCGGAACCTCGGCGAACTGCTGTTCGAGGTACTTCGTGAGCTCGTACGCGAGCAGCCCGCCCATGCTGTGCCCGTAGATGGCGAAGGACCTGTCGAGGTGGGGCAGCATGGCGTCCGCCAGCTCCGCGATGAAGGCGGGCATCGAGTCGATCGGTGTCTCGGCGATCCGGTCCTCGCGGCCGGGGGCCTGGAGCGCCACGACCTCGATCGAGTCGGGCAGGTAGCCGGGCCAGGGTGCGAAGACCGAGGCCGCGCCGCCGACGAAGGGCAGCGTGAACACGCGCAGCGACGCCGAGTTGGACCGGCCTTCCACCGTGTGGATCCACCGCTCCGGACCGGAGACCCGTACGACCGCCTCGGGCCGGGCCCCGGCCGCGTCGCCGAGGACCTGGGCGAGGACGTCCTTGGCGAACTCGGTGATGGTCGGCCCGCGCATCAGGCCCATGGTCGGGAAGTCGATCTCCAGGTGCTTGGCGAGCGCGTTGCGGATCTGGCCCGCCATCAGCGAGTCCATCCCGAGGTCGGTCAGCGAGGCGTCGTGGACGAGGCGGTCGACCGGCATGTCGAAGATCCGGGCGATCTGCTCGGAGAGCGCCTGGACGAGCCGCGGTTCCCGCGCGTCCTCCGGGAGTTGGAGCAGCTCGGCGCGCAGACCCTCCGCACCGCCCGCCGACGCGGACCCCGTCGCGCCTTCCAGCGCCAGGTGAGCGAGCCGTGACGAGCTGCGGAACGACGGCATGACCTGGCTCATCTTCGCGAAGTCCACCCCGAACACGCTCGCGCGGCCGACGCCCTGCGCCAGGCACCGCCCGACGAAGCCGAGCGCCTGGTCCGGTGAGATCGCCGTCCACCCCATCCGGGCGAGCGTGTCGACCTTGTTGCGCGCGATGAAGCCGACCTCGCCGATGGCGCCCCAGTTGATCGTCAACGCGGGCAGTCCCCTGTCGTGGCGGTACGCCGCCAGCGCTTCGAGGAACCCGTTCGCCGCCGAGTAGTTGGCCTGCCCCGGCGTGCCGATGTACCAGCTCATCGACGAGTACATGACGAAGGCGTCCAGGTCGAGGTCGAGGGTGTGGTTGTGCAGGTGCCACGCACCGTCGACCTTCGGCCGCACGGCCCTGAGGAACTGCCGCTCCGTCATGTCCGCGAGCGACGTGTCGTCGAGCACCATCGCCGCGTGGAAGACGCCCCGCAGCGGCGGCAGTGGCGAGATCCGCGTGAGCAGCGCCTCGACCTCGTCCTCCACGGACACGTCGGCCCGTTCGAGCATGACGGTGGCGCCCAGCGCCCGCATGGCGTCGATAGCCGCCTCGTTCTCGGCGTCCACCGCCGCCCTGCGCCCGACCAGCACCACGGTGCCCGCGCCCTGCTCGACCAGCCACTGGGCGGTCCGCAGGCCGAACCCCGTGTACCCGCCCGTGACCAGGTAGGTGCCGTCGGCGTCGAACGTCTCGTCCCCACCGGGTGTCGGTCGGACGAGCAGCTCGGTGTCCGGGTCGAACTCGACGACGACCTTGCCGATCTGCTTCGCGTTCGCCATGTACCGGAACGCGGACACCACCTCGGCCGCACCGAAGTCCGTGCGGGGGAGCGCGGGGAGCGTGCCCGACGCGACGCGGTCGAGGACCTCGGTCATGACCCGCCCGCACAGCGCCGGGTCTTCGAGCAGCAGCCGGTCGACGTCGATCGCCGAGTAGCTCAGGTTGTTGCCGAACGGCTTGAGGCCGAGCTGGTAGTTCTCGTAGATGTCCTTCTTGCCGATCTCCAGGAACCGGCCGCGCGGGCGGAGCAGTTCGAGGCTCTTCGGGATGGTCTCGCCCTGGAGGGAGTTCAGCACGACGTCCACGCCGTCGCAGCGCCGGGCGATCTCCTCCGCGAACGCGGGCGAACGGGAGTCGTACACCTCCTCCACGCCCAGTGATCGGAGGTGGTCCCGCTTCTCCTCGCTCCCCGCCGTGGCGAGGACCGTCGCGCCGAGCGCCTGCGCGACGTGGACGGCGGCGAGCCCGACGCCACCCGCGGCGGCGTGGATGAGCACGCGCTCGCCCGAGCGCAGCCTGCCCACCTCCACCAGCGAGTACCACGCGGTCAGGTACGCCATCGGCAGCGTCGCGGCCTCGACGTCCGAGAGGGTGGAGGGGGTCGCGAAGACCAGCCGGGCATCGGTGGTCACCAGGGAGCCGAAGCACCCGCGGGCGAACGCCACGACGCGGTCGCCGGGGGCGAACCCGTCGACGTCGGCGCCGACCCGCGTGACGACGCCCGCGCACTCCACCCCGAGGTCGTCGCCGTAGAACCCGCTGAAGGTGGCTCCCTCGGCGAGCAGCCCGAGGGTGAGCATGACGTCCCGGAAGTTCAGGCCGGTGGCGAGCGGCCGGATCGCGACCTCACCGGGGCCGGGGGCGGGCAGTGCTCGTCCCTCGTACCGGAGCTGGTCGATCGCGTGCTCGCTCGGAACGGTCAAGCAGAAGGGCGTTCCGTCCGACACGCGGGTCGGTTTCGCGACCGACGCCTCGAACTCGGCGACCGAGACGTGGTCGAGGCGGTCGACGAACCGCCCGTCCCCGCGGAAGGCGACCTCCTCGTCGGCCGTCCGCACGTGCAGCAGCTCGTCGAGGAGCTGGGACGCCCGGCGCGCGGCGTCCGACGACGGGTCGAAGTCGATGATCTTCGCGGGCAGGCTGATCTGCTCGTTCAACAGCACCCGGTGGATGCCCCAGCTCGGCAGCTGCGCGGGCGCGACGCGCTCGCCCCGGTCGAGGACCTGCGCCCCCGCGGTCGCCACCCAGAACCGCGGCGTCGTGGCGGGCTCCGCCCGCCCGACCGCCTGCACCAGCGCGACGACGCTGTACGCGCCCTGGCTCTCGATCTCGGGCAGCGACTCGGTGGTGAGCTCCGATCCCGCGAAGTCCAGGTTCCACAGGTGCAGCACGCCCGCCGCGCCGCCGACGTGCTCCAGCACGCGCCGCAGGTCATCGGCGCTGGTCGGGCGCACCCGGAAGCTGCGGGCGTCGACCTGTTCGAACGCCTCACCGCGGGTGACGAGAACGCTGCCGGACGCGGCCTCCCCCAGCAGGTCGAGGTAGCTCTCGCCGACACCGCCCGCGTCCGCCAGCACGACCCACGGCCCCCGCTCCGCCCCCGGCTGGTGGGGATCGAGGTCCACGGTCCGCCCGCGCGCCACGACGACCGAGTTGCCGGACTCCTCCGGCGTGGTCTTGTCGGAGAGCACCTGGACGTGCTCGAAGCCCGCGGTGGGCAGGAAGTCGAGCCACTGCGCCTCGGTCAGCACCGGGTAGCTCGGCCGGACGTCCGTGTCGGTGAACTTCCACCACCCCTCGGTCATCCCGAAGGTCAGGTCGACCCAGTGCGGTGGCACCGTGGCCTCCATGATCAGGAGCATTCCGCGTGAGGTCATCAGCCGCTGGACTCCGGCGAGGGTGTCCCGCAGGCTCGGGGTGGCGTGCAGGACGTTCGACGCCACCACGATGTCGTAGTAGTGCGGGTCGAACCCCTGGGCCTCGACGTCCTGCTCGACGTCGAGGACCCGGTAGTCCACGAAGTCGTACTCGGCGAACCGGTCGCGCGCCTTGGCGAGGAAGAGCTGGCCGATGTCGGAGTACACGTACTCCGCGCGGTCCGCGGGCAGCTCGGACAGCACGAACCCGGTCGTGCCGCCCGTGCCCGCGCCGATCTCCAGCACGCGCACCGGCCGGTCGCTCGGCAGCGACCGCACGCACTCCGCGACGACACCGCCGATGATGCGGTTCGTCTTCTCGAACGAGAACGAGGTCGAGTACAGGTCGACGACCGACTGGAACTCGTGCTCGGGGAAGATGAGCTCGACCGGGTTGACCTCGTCGCGGAGGACGGCGGCCAACTCCCCGCCGCAGCGCTCCAGCACGGCGTACTCGGACTCGCACTCGGGATGCTCGCGGCGCAGCCTCGCGAGGTCCGACGCGGTGTCGACGCGCGCGGGCGTGCGCGCCAACCGCCACGTGCCCGCGTCCTCCTCGACGATCCCGTGCAGCGACAGCAGTTCCAGCAGCCTGCCGAAGTAGCGCCGGTGCTTGTCGTGCACCCCCAGCTCCGCCACGACCTCGTCGGGGGTGAAGCGGCGGCCCTCCGACAGGTCCATGCCGAGTTCGTGCAGCGCCTCGGTGGTGTAGCCGATGCACAGCTGGTTCATCGCGTCCTCGGTCACGGCGTGGTAGCCGCGGTTGACCGGCCAGTTCCGCAACTCGTCGAGCAGGGGTTCCACGGCCGTCCGCACGGCCGTGTCCGAGGGCAGGAAGTCGGCGGGCATCCGCGACTTGCGGCGCACCGGGGCCGGTTGCCAGCGGAAGTCGTAGAACCAGTTCGCGAGCACGTCGCCGTCATCAGCGCTTCGGGTGATGGACTTGAACCTCAGGTCGACGAACTCGGCGACCACCGTTCCGTCGTCGTTGACGATCCAGAAGTCGCCCGAGCTGTACATCGGGTCGTCGGTCACGTGCGCCTGCGCGTAGACGTGCAGGCGGCCTCGCGGCCTCGTGTAGAAGCTGAGCCGTTCGACCTCGACCGGCAGGTAGAGCATCTTGGCCTGCTGGTCGACGACGTCGCCCTTGAGCACGTCGCCGTACGCGACGGGGAGCGTCGTGATGCACGAGTCGAGCAGACCGGGGTGGATCGCGTGGCGCGGCGCCTCGTCCGCGCTGGCGGCGGGGGTTTCGAGCCGCGCGAGGCACTTGCGGTCGGAGCGGTTGAACGCGACGGCCGCCCGGAAGGTGGTGCCCAGGGCCAAGCCGTTGCGGCCGAGCACGGCGTAGAGATCGGCGGGGTCGATCTCCACGGGGCACTCCGCCTCCAGTTCCGAGAGCGGTCGGGGGAGCGCGGCGGTGGGGGCTCCACGCCGAAGCGTCCCGACGGAGTGCAAGGTCCAGTCGGCGTCGCCGTCCTGACGGCTGTACACGGAGAAGTGCATCGCCTGCGTCAGGACCACCTGGACGGTGGGGGCCGGGCGGTCGTCGAACACGAAGAGCGCGCGGCGGAACTCGACGTCCTCCAGTGAGAGGGGACCGGCGCCGAACGCGTCCTCCGCGCAGCCCAACACCATGTCGAGGTAGCCGGCCGCCGGGAAGACGATGGGTCCCTGGACGCGGTGGTCCTCCAGCCACGGGAACCGGACCGGGTCGAGCACCAGTTCCCACACGCGCTTGCCCGGCTCGTCCGCGGCGCGGTTCTCGACCCCGACGAGCGGGTGGTTCAGCGGTGGGAAGCGCCTGCCGCGCGACGCGGGCGCCTCCAGCCAGTACCTCTCCCGCTGCCACGGGTAGAACGGCACCCGCACGCGCTCGGAGCCCCCGTCGAACACGGCGGCCCAGTCCGGGTCCGAACCGGCCGCGTAGAGCGAGGCCAGGGAGTTCAGCAGGGTGTGGCGGTCGCCGTGCTCGCGCCGCAGCGAGGCGACGACGAGTCCCTCGGCTCCACGCCGGTCGAGCAGTTCCGCGATGGCCGTCGCGTGGATGGGGTGGGGACCCAACTCGACGAACGCCGGGTGTCCCGCCTCGACGAGGCGATCGACGGTGGGTGCGAACAGCACCGGCTCGCGAACGTTGCGCCACCAGTACCCGGCGTCGAGCGCGCCGGTGGGGACGACGTCCGCCATGACGGTCGAGTACATCGGGATCGAGGACGGGCCCGAGGTGATCCCGGCCAGCGAGGAGAGCAGCTCGTCCCTCAGCGGGTCCATGTGGTGGCTGTGGAAGGCCACGCTGACCTGGAGGACGCGGCAGAAGACCCCGTCCTGGCGGAGATCGCGCTCGATCTCCTCCAGCGCGTCCGGATCGCCCGCGAGGACGACCGACTCCGGGCCGTTCAGCGCCGCGACCTCCACCCGTCCGCGGTGCGCGGCGATCCGGCCCTCCACGTCGCCGTGCCGCAGGCCGACCGCGAGCATCTTGCCCCTGCCGGACGCCTTCTGCTGCACCCGGCTGCGGTGGAAGATGACCCGGACCGCGTCCTCGAACGACAGCGCCCCGGACACGCGGGCGGCGGCGACCTCGCCGATGCTGTGGCCGATGACGGCCGAGGGGGTGATGCCCCAGCTCCGCCACAGGTTCGCCAGCCCGAGCTGCACCGCGAAGACCGCGGGCTGGGCGATGAACGTCTCACCGATGCGGCTGGTCGCCTCGTCGCGACGAAGTTCCTCCACGACGGACCAGTCGGCGTACCCGCCCAGTTCGGCGTCGACGCGCTCGACGGTCCGCCGGAACACCTCGCTCTCCGCGAGCAGCTCACGCGCCATGCCCCACCACTGCGGGCCCTGGCCCGAGAAGACGAAGACCGTGCTGGGAGCCGTGGACGCCTTCACGCCGCGGCGGACCGCGTCGGGTGACGAGCCCTCCGCCACCTCGCGCAGGGTGGCGCGCAGCTCGTCCGCGGACGAGCAGACCACGGCGAGACGGTGGTCGTAGTGCGAACGCGCCAGGGCCTGCGTGGACGCGACGGCGGGCAGCGCCGCCGCGTTCCTCGGCTCGTCCAGGAAGTCGGCGTAGCCGTCGGCGTACGCGCGGAGCGCGTCCTCGGTCTTGGCGCTCAGGGAGAACAGGACCGGTTCGTGCGCCGTGGGTTCCGCCGCCCCGTCCGGGTGCTCCTCCCGCGCGCCGTCCGGGGAGCCCTCCAGGATCACGTGGGCGTTGGACCCGCCGAACCCGAAGGAGTTCACCCCCGCCAGGCGCGGCCCGTCCCCCGGCCACGGTTGGCGGGCCGTGGCCAGCCGCAGGCCCAGGTCCTCGAAGGGGATCGCGGGGTTCGGCTGGTCGGCGTGGATGTTCGCGGGGATCTCACCCCTGCTCACGACCAGGCACGCCTTGATCATTCCGGCGATCCCGGCCGCGGGCTCCAGGTGGCCTATGTTCGACTTCACCGCGCCGACGACGCACGGCTCGTGCCCGTCGCGTCCGGACCCCAGCGCCCTTCCGAGCGCACGCGCCTCGATCGGGTCGCCGACGGGCGTTCCCGTCCCGTGCGCTTCGACGTAGCCGATGCTGGACGGGGCGACGCCCGCATCGCGGCAGGCGTCCAGGATCATCTGCGTCTGGGCTTCCTCGCTGGGCACGGAGATGCCGTTGGTGCGGCCGTCCGAGTTCGTCGCGGTGCCCCGGATCACCGCGTAGACGCGGTCGCCGTCGGCGATGGCAGCGGACAGCGGCTTCAGGACGACGGTGCCCGACCCCTCACTGCGCACGTAACCGTCGGCCGACCCGCTGAACGACTTGGACCGGCCTTCGGGGGACAGGAACGTCCCCTGGCTGAACGCGATGGTCGTCTCGGGGATGAGGAGCGCACCGACCCCGCCGGCGATCGCCATCGTCGCCTCGCCGGAGCGGATGCTGCGGCACGCGAGGTGGACGGCGACCAACGAGGACGAGCACGCCGTGTCCACGATCATGCTGGGGCCGCGGAGGTCGAGCAGGTAGGAGACGCGGTTGGCCACGATGCAGTTCGTCACGCCCGCCATCGTGTGGCCGCCGAGCAGGTAGCGGTTCTCGGGGTTGAGCTGGATGATGCCGTAGTCGTGGCCGGAGACCCCCGCGTAGACGGCGGTCTTCGTGCCCGCGAGCAGCTCGGGGACGATTCCCGCGTCCTGCAACGCTTCCCACGTCGTTTCGAGGAAGAGGCGCTGCTGCGGGTCCATCCGCACGGCCTCGGTCGGCGTGATGCCGAAGAAGTGCGCGTCGAAGGACGTGACGTCGTCGACGTACCCGCCCGCCTGCGTGCGGAGGTGGCCGGGCCGGGCCGCGTCGCGGTCGAAGAAGGCGGCGCCCGTCCACCGGTCCTCCGGGACGGCTCGAACGGCGTCCTCCTCCTCGACGAGGAGCCGCCAGAAGTCGTCGACGCTGGAGACGTGCCGCGGGAACCGACAGCCGATCCCCACGACGGCAATGCCCTCGTGCACGCTCGACTCGGTGTCGATCGAGGAACTGGACACAGAATTCATCGCATTACCCTCGTTTTGTCAGCATGCATAAATCGCGGGCGACAAGCCGACGGGCCGTTCAGCGCACGCGACGCCACGCCGTCGGGGAGTCGTTCCGACCGCGCCAGACCTCACCAAGATCATCGGTGCCCCCACCTCTGGCGTGCAGACCGCACTCCAGGACTCGAACATAACGACCACGTTCGCACATGTCAACGCATCGGTGGGCATGCGTGTGCATAGTAGCGACCCAACATGCACAACTTGGCGATCACGCACGTCACCGCGCCAAGATGGACGAGTAGCGCTTCCTCATATGGGACGGAAAACCACGCATAAGGGCAATAAACGCGCATGGATGAACACCTGCGCACAGCGTGGTGGTACGATCCGGCGCATGGCCAACGAGAGGGACGTCACGGAGGCCGCGGAGCGGAACGGGGTCGAGTCCGCCGGGCAGCGGTTCGGGCGGCTGGTGAAAGCGTTTCGACAGCGAAACCTCCCGGACCAACTGGTGACGCACCAGCTCATCCACGATCTGGGCGGCCCTACCCGGAATGTTCAGTCCCGCATCGAAAGCGGGCAGGTCGACACCATCAGCGCCACCACCGAGGCGAAGTACAACCGCGCGCTGGAAGCCCTGGGACTGCCTGCCGGGAGCGTGACCGCGGCTCTTCACCACGGTGGCGCGCTTGGTCCGCCCGCCGAAGAGAAATCCACCGCCGCGGCAGTGGAGGACGATGTCGAGAACGGCGTGAACGCGTTGCAGAACCTGACTCGCAATCACCGGTCCGTCGCAAATCTCGTGACCGAACTCGACCGGCTCGGCATCGAGTTGAAGCGAGCCCGCAGCCATACCGAGGGCTATCAGCTGGTCTTCCCCAAAACGGCGGTAGACCGATTGCTGCACACACTGAAGAACGCCGCCAAACCCGCGTTTCCGGAGGACGGGTCCGACCGGGACGACACCCCGGAGAAGTAGTCGCCGTCTCGGTGGCGAACCACGGGTGATCGGCCCGCCGACGCGGGATCCGCGACCACCGCGACCGTGCGGACCCGACGACCGGGGCAGCACCCGGCGCGTTCCCCGCGACCCGGCCACCTCCGTCGCGCACGGCGGTCGGCGAGCACGTCCCGGTCGACGCGGAGTGCGCCGGCGCGGTGCTCCCCCACCCCGGAGGCCGGTCTTCGCCGAGGCGCCTCACCCGAACGGCCGCGAACCGTTCGCGCGCCACCTCGGGGAACCCGTGGCGACCCGCCGGATCGTCGACGCGACCGCACCCGCCGAGACTGCGGGGTGCCGAACGACTCGGCCGGTGCTCGCGCAGTACGCTTGCGGGAAACGAACCGCCCGCCGGGGGAACGACGGGCCCGCACCTCACCGCGTCGATCACGTCGTTCGGCGCCGTGCCGCAGGCGCTGGTCCGCACCGGCAGCGGCGCGCGATCAGCCGGTGTCCGGCCGGTGCGGCCCGAGGTTCCTCGACCACCCGCGTCCGCCGCACGACCGCGGCGGGCACGCTCGCAATGCGCGAGATGCCGTCCCGGTCTCCACTCCACGATTATTCCACGAACGCGATCGAGGCCTGCCCGGTTGCGTCGAAGCCGCAACACGGCACAGAGGTGACGGGTAAGCTGCAAAGCGAACCCGAAATCCGACGACGACGAGTCGTCCTATGTTTGCCAGCTGGTCAGGAAAGGCAATCGGGCGATGGCCGCCATCGTCCACGATGACCCGGTGATTCCGTTGGAAAAATCAACAATCCTGCGTCAGCGGCACCAAAACCGTGTTACCCGGTAAGCAAGATCAGATCTCCAAGGTCCTCGGGGGAGGAAACCTCAGGTGCATTCGATCTCCGTTCCACCGACTGCGACGCGGCAGCTCTTACCAGCGACGAGTCCTACACCGCGGGCGCGCACCGCCTCACTCGAACGAGGGGGCAGCTGACGTGCTGGACCAGTTCAGAAGCAGGGTTTCCGCGCTCGCGTGGAAACCGAGCAGGGGCAGGACGTCCACGCGAGCCCGTCTGCAAGCCCTCATCGACCGCCTCGACCTCCCCCCGGACTGGACCATCGCGGAGTTCATCGCGTCCATCGAGCACCTGCGCGGACGGCGCATCGTGCCGTTGCCGTTGCCGTTGACCGCTCCGGTGGAGCTGTGCGGGCTGTGGCTGGCGTGCCAGGACCACGACGTCATCTTCCTCCGCCGGTCGTCCGACTCCGGTGTGGAACTGCACGTGGCCCTGCACGAGGTCGGCCACATGCTGCTCGGCCACGGGCAGGACACCTCGCTCGTCACCGAGGAGTGGGCGGCGCTGACGACCGGGTTGGCGCTCGGCCACGGAACCGATCCGACCACGGTCCGCGCCCGCGGGGTGTCCAACTACGCCTCCACCGAGGAGTACGAGGCCGAGCTCCTGGCGACGCTGATCAGCTTCCGCGCCCGCACCGGACCACGCCGCAACCCGATGTTGAAAGAGCTGTAGCGCATGTGGCCGCACTACCAGATGCCAGGTTGGATCACCATCTCCGCGACGGCGTTCATCGTCGCCATCGCGGTCGTCCGACTCGTCCTGGTGCGGCACACGACGGTCTACGGCCGCCTGATCAACACCTTGCTGGGCCTCGACGCGGCGGCGGCCCTCCTGCGCGAACCGGTCGTCGCCCGCCACGTCGCAGGCGCCGTACCCGGTGGTCTGCCGACCGTGTTCGACGCGTGGCACTGGCTGACCGTGATGGCCTGGGCGTGCGGGCTGGGGCTGGCGCTGGTGCACAGGCACGACGTGCCGCACTACCAAACCCGGTTCAGGGTGGTGCTCGGGCTGGCGGCGGCGGTGGGCATCGCGTTCCTGACCCTGAGCGATCCGGCCCGAGCGCGGGGGCTGGCGTCCGTAGCCGACCACGGGGGCTGGCGCTACGGCGTCTACGTCCTCCTGTACTCGGCGGTGCCGCTGGCCGTGTCGTCCTACTACTACGCGATGAGCCGCAGCGTCGGCGTGTGGCGGACGACCACCCTGCGGGAGCGCGTCATGGTGGCCGCCCTGGTCAGCTTCGGTGTCGCCAGCTCGCTCCCCACCTGCGTGGTCGCGGCCTCCGCGGCCCTGGACGCCGCGGGGCTCAGCGACGGGTTCGCGCGGGACGTCTTCACCGTGGTGTCCGAAGGGCTCACCTCGGGGGAGCCCGGACTGTTCGTCTTCGCCGCCGTGGTCGTCGTGTTCGTCCCCTCCTCGGCGCAGGCCGTCATGCGGTTGCTGCGCCTGGACCGCGAATCCCGCGCCGCGCGCCGGACGTACCCGCTGTGGCGGGACCTGACGCGCGCGGCACCCCAGGTCGTCTTCGAGCTGAAGCCCGCGGACAACTGGAAGGTCTCACCGCAGGAGTGCCTGCACCGTCGACGGATCGAGATCCACGACGCCGCCGAACTCGTCGCCCGGTACGTCCAGCCCCTTCCGCCCGTCGTCGACGAACTGATCGAGAACACCGCGCGCGAGGAGGACCAGGAGCACATCCGGCTGGTCGCCGAGATGGTCCTGGCGGCCGAGCGGCTGGCCGACAACAGGGGCGAGCCCGCCGTGGGTGAGGCCTACGTGCCCGACGAGCGAACGCTGCTCCGCTTCTGGCAGCCCGCGAAGTCCCTCGTCCGCGCGGCCGACCACACCGCGGAACGCCGCTAGCCCTGGTTCGGCGTGACCGGGTCGGGCGTGAGGTCGACCGCATCCCCGATCGACCCACCGCGCCACCCCGGTCCGGGCGTCCCCGGTCGATCCCGTCGAACGGGCTGGAGCCGGGTCAGTCCAGCGGCAGCGCGGTCACGGTGTCGCGGCACAGCTGGAGCTCCTCACGCGGACGCACCACCAGCACCGGCACGGCCGCGCCGGGCGGGCTGACCACGCCGTCGTGCTCCACGTCCGCCACGAGGTCGCGCGGAACGCCGAGCAGTCCGAGGCCCGCCACGACGTCGGCGCGGACCTCGGGCTGGTCCCAGCCGATCTCGCCGGTGAACACCAGCGCGTCGACCCGGTCCAGCGACGTGGCCGCGGCGGCCAGTTCGCGACGCACGCGGTGGGCGAAGACGCTCAGCGCCAGTGCCGCCGCCGGATCGTCGTCCGCCGCGGCGACGAGGTCTCGCGTGTCGCCCGAACGCCCGCCGGACAGGCCGAGCAGACCGGACTCGTGGTTGAGGCCGTGGTCGAGGGCGTCGAGGTCGAGGTCGCCCCGGCGCAGCAGCCACAGCAGCATCCCCGGATCGACGCTGCCGGAGCGCGTGGACATGGGCACGCCCTCCAGCGGGGTGAAGCCCATCGAGGTGTCGACGCTGCGGCCGTCGCGCACCGCGCACACCGAGCAGCCGCCGCCCAGGTGCGCCAGGAGCGCGCTCACGCCGTCCGACGGCCTGTCCAGCAGCTCCGCGGTGCGGTCGAGCGCCCACCGGTAGGACAGGCCGTGGAAGCCGTAGCGGCGCAACCCGTGCCGCTCGCGCCACGCGGCGGGCAGCGGGTAGGTCGTGGCGACCTCGGGCAGGTCGGCGTGGAAGGCGGTGTCCGGGCACAGCACGTGCGGCACGTCGGGCAGCCGTCCGCGCAGCACGTCGAGCAGCGCCAGCGCGGGTGGGACGTGCAGCGGGGCCAGGTCCTCGGCGCGGCGGGCGGCGGCGAGGACCTCGTCGTCGACCACGGCTGGTGCCCGCAGGTCGGGCCCGCCGTGCACCAGCCGGTGGCCGACCGCGTCGACGCCGTCCGCGTCGCCCAGCAGGTCGTCCAGCGCGCGGCGGGCCTCGTCGGAGCCGGGCGGTCCCTGGACCTCGGCCGCGCCGAGCACCTCCTCGGAACCGGGGTCGACCAGGTGCGCCTTGAGGCTGTTGGACCCGGCGTTGACGGTGAGGACGGCGTTCACGCGGACCACCGCCAGCCGGTGATCTCCTCGGGGTCCACGCCGTCGCGGTACGCCGAGGCGCGCAGCTCGTCGCGTTCGACGAGCACGCGTGCGGCCACGTCGTCGTGGCCCGCGCGGCGCAGCGCGTCGGCGGCCAGGTCGTGGCGGCTCATGCCGTTGCCGACCAGCAGGTCGAACGGGGTGGTCGTGGTGCCCTCCTCCTGGTAGCCGTGGACGTGGAACCGCTCGGTCTCGGGCCTGCCGTGCAGGGTCTCGTGGACGGCGGACGGGTAGCCGTGGAAGCCGAACACGACGGGCACGCCGTCCCCGAAGCACGCGGCGAACTCCTCGTCGGACAGCCCGTGCGGGTGCCGCGACGCCGGGGCGAGCGCGAACAGGTCGACCACGTTGACCACCCGGACGGTCAGGTCGGGCGCGCGGTCGCGCAGGATCGACGCCGCCGCCAGCACCTCGACGGTCGGGGTGCCGCCCGCGCACGCCAGCACCACGTCCGGCTCCCCGTCGCCGTGGCAGGCCCACTCCCACACGCCCGCGCCCGCCGCGCAGTGCCGTTCGGCGGTCTCCAGGTCCAGCCACTGCGCGCCCTCGTTCTTGCTCGCCACCACGAGGTTGATCAGGTCGGTCGAGGCCAGGCAGTCGCGCAGCACCACCAGCAGGGTGTTGGCGTCGGCGGGCAGGTAGACCCTGGTCACCGACGCCTTCTTCGTCAGCAGGTTGTTGAGGAAGCCGGGCCCCTGGTGGCTGTAGCCGTTGTGCTCCTGCCGCCAGCCCTCGCTGGTCAGCAGGTAGTTCAGGCTGGCGACGGACGCGCGCCACGGGACCTCGCCCGCCGCCTTGAGGAACTTGGCGTACTGGTTGACCATGCTGTCCACGATGGAGGCGAACGCCTCGTAGCACGGGAAGAGGCCGTGCCGCCCGGTCAGCAGGTAGCCCTGGAGCCAGCCCTGGCACAGGTGCTCCGACAGCACCTCCATCACCCGCCCGCCGGGCGCGACGTGCTCGGCGGTGTCGGGCAGCGGCCAGGTGAACGCCCGGTCGGTGGCGTCGAGCAGCGCGCCGAGCTTGTTCGACTCCAGTTCGTCGGGGCAGACCACGCGGAAGTCGCGGCGGTCCTCGGTGGCCCGCACCAGCTCCGCCAGCCACTCCCCCGCCGTGCCCGTCGGGCTCGCCGACGCGCCGCCGGGCTCCGGCACGTCCACGGCGAACCGCGCGAGGTCCGGCAGCGGCAGGTCGCGGCGCAGCGCTCCGCCGTTGGCCTCCGGCACGCGTCCCAGCCGCAGCGGCTCCGGCGGCAGCTCGGCCAGCAGGTCGGCGTGCGGGCTGCCGTCGACGTCGAACAGCTCCTCCGGCCGGTAGGACCGCAGCCACAGCTCCAGCAGCGCGAACTCCGCGTCGTCCTCGTGCACGGCGCCCAGCGGCACCTGGTGGGCGCGGAACGTGCCCTCCAGCGGCTTGCCCGCGGTGTCGTGCTCGGGCAAGCCCCACCCCTTGGGGGAGCGCAGCACCAGCATCGGCCGCACCGCCCGCTCACCGGGCCGCCACCGCTCGCGCAGCGCGGCGGTCTCGGCGTGCGCCAGGTCCAGCGCCTCGGCCAGCGCCGCGTCCGGGTCGTCGGCGCGCGTCACGTCGACCACGTGCGGCGACCAGCCCGCGCCGCTGAAGCACGCCACCAGCTCCTCGTCGTCCATGGTGCCGTGAATGGTGGGCGAGGAGATCTTGTAGCCGTTGACGTGCAGCACCGGCAGGACCGCGCCGTCGGTGCGCGGGTCGAGGTACTTGCCCGCGTGCCACGACCCGGCCGTCGGTCCGGTCTCGGCCTCCCCGTCGCCGACCAGGCACGCCACCAGCAGGTCCGGCTTGTCCAGGGCCGCACCGAACGCGGTGGCCAGCGCGTAGCCCAGCTCCCCTCCCTCGTGGATGACACCCGGCACCTCCGGGGACAGGTGGCTGGGGAAGCCGCCCGGCCAGGAGAAGCGGCGGACCAGCTCCGCGAGGCCCCCGCCGTCGAGGCTGAGCGCCGGGTCCGACAGCGCGTGCGTGCCCTCCAGCCACAGGTTCGCGTGCACCGCGGGAGCGCCGTGGCCGGGGCCGGTGACCAGCAGGGTCCGCTGCCCGGTCCGCCGCACCAGCCCGTTGAGGCCGCTGTAGAGCAGCGTGATGCCGGGGCACGTGCCCCAGTGGCCCAGCAGCCGGGGCTTGAGGTGCTCGCGTCGCAACGGCTCGCGCAGCAGCACGTTGTCCTTGAGGTAGATCATCGCGGCCGCGGCGTAGTCGCACGCCCGCCGGTAGCGCTGAGCTGCCTCGGTCGCACGTGCCTGCGTGGTCGTCATGCAACCGGGCTACCCGTGATCACGCCCGGTACACCCGCTGGCCCCCTCCGCCGGGCCACCATCCCCCGCGGTGGGTACCCACGACAGGGGAAGGCGTGCGTCCCGATCCGGGGTGATGGTGGTGGTGCGGAACGAGAACCACTGCCCGAGAGGGCGCAGAGGAGAACCGGCATGTCCGAGAAGAAGATCATCGCCGTTGTCGGCGCCACCGGTGCGCAGGGCGGGGGCCTGGCGCGCGCGATCCTGGCCGACCCCGACGGTCCGTTCGCCCTGCGGGCGCTCACCAGGAACCCTGGGTCGCCCGCGGCGCGGGAACTCGCCGCCCGCGGCGCCGAGGTGGTCGAGGCGGACCTGGACGACGAGTCGAGCGTCCGCAAGGCGTTCGACGGCGCGCACGGCGCGTTCGTGGTCACGAACTTCTGGGCGCCGCGCACGCCCGAGGAGGAGGCGGGGAGCACGCGCGCCGAGAGGGAGGTGCGCCAGGCCTCCACCGCGGCGCGGGTCGCGAAGGACGCGGGTCTGCGGCACGTGGTGTGGTCCACGCTGGAGGACACCCGGCCGCACTTCGCCCGGCTCGGCAGCGACGTCCCCGACCTGCCGGGCGGCTACAAGGTGCCGCACTTCGACGCGAAGGGCGAGGCGAACGCGGTGTTCACCGCGCTCGGCGTGCCCACCACGTTCCTCCAGACCACGTTCTACTACGAGGCGTTCGCCGGCGGCGGCCAGGGACCGCGCCGCGACGAGCGGGGTCGGCTGGTGCTGACCCTCCCGATGGCCGACGCCCGCATGGCGCTCATCGCCGCCGAGGACATCGGCCGCACCGCCCTCGGGATCTTCCGCCGCGGCGAGGAGTTCGTCGGGCGGACGGTCGGCGTCGCGGGCACGCACGCGACCGGCGTCGAACTGGCCGCGGCGTTCACCGCCGCGCTCGGCGAGGAGGTCGTGTACCGGCCCGCCACCCCCGACGAGGTCCGCGCGGCCGGGTACCCCGGCGCGGAGGAGATCGCCGCCACGTTCCAGTTCTTCGCCGAGGCGTCGGAGTACTTCACCGGTGCGCGGGACCTCGACCTGGTCCGCGAGCTGAACCCCGACCTCGTGCCGCTCGACGCGTGGCTGGCCGAGCACGCGCACGAGGTCCCGCTGGGCTGACCACGGCCGCCCTCCTCGGGACGCGAGCGCCCCGAGGAGGGCCCCGAGCCCTTACCGCGCGGTCACGGGCTCCTCCGGTCGAGGTGGTGGCCGTGGAGCCGGTCCACCGACGTGAGCGTGGGCAGCCCGCGGCAGGGGAACGGCGGGTCCCGGAACGGACGGGGGTCCGGTGCGCGCGCGAGGCCTATCACGGCGATCGGGGTGGGCCCGTTCCCGCCGTCCGGAGTCGCGGTCGAGTCGTGTTCGCACGCGGCGTTCACCGGTCGCGCTCCGACGCGCGTGCTCTGCTCCGACCGTCGAGGACGCGGGTCGTCGAACGCCCCCGCGGCGACGGGTGAATATAATCGCGGTGGTTTTCGGGCTTTCCGGCCGCGCGATCCGCCCGCCGCGCCGGTTCCACCTTTTCCCCACTCTGCCGAAGCACCTGCCGCCCCCTTCGACCTGCCGGATCGACCCAGCACCCAGGACCACGCCTTTCCCGGTCCGCCAGAGCGGGAGTCGACGTGCCGCCGGGTACGACCGCCCGATCGGCATCGGCATCAGACGATTCCCGCGATGGCGCGCGAAACCCAGGACACAGGCGTCGGGACACACCGAAACAAAGCCACGTGTTCACCGTCCGGAGGTACCGACTTCCGGACTCCCGAGTTTTCACAGCACACCGGGATGCCACATGCGTGAACATCGCATGAACCCGACCCTCACCGCGTCGGATCGCTGGTGCCCCACCGCTCAGCGAACGACTAAGCGCCGACCAACAACCCGGTCGCGCTCGGCTCAGCAGACCCCGCACTGGACGGCTTCACGGCCGCTACCAGCGGGTTAAGACGCAGAAGGCCGCGATTGACGTGACACAGGAATCCACAGCGCGCCTTTCTCGAAACGTGGTGCGGGCCACTCTTCGATTCCCGCGCGGGACATGGGGAATCGCAGCCGAAAACCAAGCTACGGCATGGTTTGGGGAAAGTCATCAGGAGACACCGGGTCGGCGTACTTCTGCCATTGCCGAACGCCACCAGTTGAGACGCTATTCCGTGATCTGCACCACTTGGTCACGTGTGGGCAATAACATTTTCCTAGGACAACGCCGCACATCGATCGAGATGTCCGATATCCGCCAAGCCTCCGACGAACACCGAGAACCCGAACAGCCCAACGACTCGAACTCTCTGTCATGCTGTGCCGCCGAACGGGGCCGACTCATGACATCCCGGACGTTCCCGGTGATCCGGGGCAATGACGACACGTGGTTAGGTCTGCATTCGCCACCTCGGCACAGCGAGCAACAAGGAAGAGAGGCACTCCATGGCGCGTGCACGGGATGTCGGTTCACCGGACTCAGGAATCCGCTTTGGGATATTCGGCCCAACGGAGGCTTTTCTCAACGGCGTGGAGATACCGGTGCCTGCCGCTCAGCAACGCACCATCCTGGCCGGTCTGCTG
>NZ_DBNGPQ010000114.1:0-81292 GCF_057122925.1 Umezawaea sp.
TCGGTTGAGCACGGTGGTGCGGATGGATCGGTTGGTGGTGCTGGATCGGGGTCGGGTGGTGGAGCAGGGGACCCATGCGGAGTTGTTGGCGGTGGGTGGGGTGTACGCGAAGCTGTGGCGCCACCAGGCAGGCGGGTTCCTCGACGCGAGGGAGGACGACCGCTCCCCCCTCGGAGGGCACAGGCGGTAAAGGAAAAGGAAAACCGCAGGTCGTGCGCGGTTCCCCGCGGTGAACACGATCCCTAGGCTCCTTCGCGCCGGTTGGCGAGGCAGGCCCTAACCCCTGTCCCCGCCGGCCAAGAACACGGAGGAGTACTGGGGTGTTCGAGAAGAACCTTTCGAGGCGCGGCTTCGTCACGGGCGCGGCGGCCGTCGCGGGTCTGGCCGGTCTGTCCGCCCTCGCGCCGGGGTTGGCCGGTGCCGACCCCAAGATCAACGACCAGCACCACGAGTCCGAGTTCGCGCCGGGGGTCGGCGCGCTCGCGATGATGACGTTCCAGAACATCGACGGGACGCCCGTCTACTACTGGCGCTCCAACCGCGGCAACACCACCGCGCGCAACTGGCAGGCCACCGACGCGTTCTACAACGCGCTCGTCGCGTGGATCCGCGACCTGCGGTCGCTGTCGTCGGGCTACGGCTCGATCAGCTACATCGTGTCCGCGGGCTTCTACGTCAACAAGGCGGGCCAGCACGGCGCGGGCACCGCGATGGACCTCGACCACGTGCGCTGGTCCGGCGGCAACACCACCTCGCCGCTCGACCAGCACCACGCGTCGGGCACCGCCGCGACCCGCAAGCGCTACCTCGCGACGGAGGCCGTGTGCCGCCGCCGGTTCCGCTACGTCCTCGACGGCTGGTACAACGCCGACCACGCCGACCACATCCACGCCGACTTCGGTGGGATGCCGGTCCGCGTGCTCAAGGACTCCGAGGCCGACACGAAGTTCGTCCAGGCCACGTGCAACAACTTCCGCGCGGCGGGACTGGCGATCGACGGCATCTGGGGCCCGAACACGCAGAACGCGTTCAACGGCCTCAAGTCGGCGCTGGCCGTGACCGGTGACCCGCACACCAGTTCGTCCGTGTGGCAGGGCATGTTGTCGAAGATCGCGACCAAGGGGTTCGCGAACCAGAACATCTGACCCGGCGATCCCGCTCGGGGCGGTTGGAGCGCAGGTGTGGTTCCCGGTGCGCGACCGGGAACCACACCTGTTTCCGCTGTCCTACACGATGATCCCGTCGTGCGACCGGCACGTGTCCCGGATGCTCCAGAAGTTGCGCAGGTACTCGTCGTGCACCGTGCGGCCCATGATCCGCACGACCTGCTCGTCCGCCTGCCGCAGCGCGGAGTACGAGTAGTTGTGGCTGCCGGTGTAGACGCGCGGAACGATGTCGTCGTCGTACGCGCCGTCGAGCAGCATGTACTTCGAGTGCACGCGGACGTCCAGGCCCGGCCCGTTGTTCCAGTTGCACCGGGTGGTCTGGATCTTCGCGCCCTTCAGGGCGTTCAGCACGGCGTCGTTGGCGTTGGTCAGGACCACGTCGACCCAGCAGCCCTTCCCCCTCAGCTCGGCGAGCTTCTGGGCTATCGCGGGCCGGTTGAAGTCCAGCATCGCGATCCGGACGTCGGTCTGGCGCTTCGTGCCGTTCTCGGTGTACGAGCAGGCGACCGACTGGAGCGTGTTGTGGATGGTGTCGGTCTGCGGGTCGTCGAACGGTTGGCCGGACGGTTCCCTGCGGGGGAAGAAGAACACGCGGTAGTCCGTGCCCGATCCCGTGTCCCTGTAGTAGTCGTTGTTCCCGGCGGCGGTGTACCGGTAGCGCCGCAGGTCCTCGAAGTACGTGCGGTACGCCGCGTACGTCTTGGCGTCGGTCCACGTGAAGGCGTTGTTGTACGCCTCGTTCTCGTCCCAGCGGGTCAGGTTCGACGAGGACTGGTAGACCACGTTCGGGATCGACGTGCCGCCGTTCAGGACGACGCTGGAGAACGTGAAGAACTTGCTGTGGTTGTAGGCGCTGACCGTGCCCGTCGACCACTCCTTGGCGCGGGTCGCGATGCACCCGCGATCCGGGCCGTTCGGGAACTGGTCCTTGCAGTGCACCACGTAGGAACCGGCCGCGTCGTTCGCGCCGAGCGCCGCCCGGAGCCTGGTGGTGGCCTGGGTGTCGGCCGAGTGCGCGACGGTGATGAACTTGACCCTCACCCCGCGCTGGAACGCCGCGATCAACCGGTCCACGAGGTCCGGGTCGTCGGCGGTGTCGGCGGTGTTCGGCGGGTCGAAGTCCATCACCGACCCCAGGATCTCGCCGCCCGCGGGCACCCGGTCGATCAGCCGCCCCAGTTGCGCGTAGATCGCGTTCCGCGCGGCGGGCGTGCCCGCGGGGTCGTTGAACACGCTGTGCCCGACCAGCGGATCGGGCTCGACCGCGGCCGTCGCCGGGGGCGCCGCGACGGGTGACACCGCCAACGCCGTCGCCAGCAGGAAGACCTTCCAAGGACGCATGAACCACTCCTCCGGGTTCCGGGTGATCAACCTGCCTACCAGCGATCCGCACGCGGTCACACACCTTTGCCCCGTGGTTCAACGATCGTCCGGACGGAGCAGCGCGGGGCGGGGTTCCTCGACCACCGTGCGCGCCGCACCCGGTCGCGGTGCAGGGCGCTGTCGCGCGCAGGCCGCTCCGAGGCGGAGCGCGGCAGCCGGGGCACCGCGCACCGCACGTCCACGCGGTGAGTTCGTCGTCCTCGGGGGCGATCACCTGCGAGGTCCCCGACCGCCTCGACGACCTGGACCGGGAGTTCAGCGGGGTCGCCGGGTTCGGGCTCGTGGAGCTGTCGCCTGTGGACGCGGCCAGGGGCGGCTCGGTGCCGACGGTGGGTGGCTGGTGGTCCACGACCACGTCTCGGTGCCGCTCGACCTCACCACCGGGCGGGCGGTGGCGCACCCGTCCCCCGGGCGAACCCCTCGGGCGGTCGCGGGGTCAGCTGGTGGGGACGGGCTTGCCCAGCATCGTGCAGATGGCCGCGTCGACCAGCTCCGCCTCGGCGGCGTTCGCCTCGGGGGACACCACCAGTCCGAAGTGGGTGGTGCTCAGGACGGAGACGGTGCGCCGCCCCGACTCGTCGGTGTAGTTGTCGCTGCGGTAGCCCGGCAGCGCGCCGTCGTGGCCCCAGACCGTGCCGCAGGGCGAGCGGTACTCGTCCACACCGAGGCCGTAGCGGTGGTCCGGGCCTTCGGACGGCACGGTGGTGCGCATCTCGGCCAGCAGCCGCTCGGGGAAGAGCCCGCCGGACATCAGCGCCCGGTCGAACCTGGCCCAGTCGGCCGCGGTGGACACGATCGCGGCCGCCGCGCCGCCCCACGACTGGTCGATCGCGGTCGTGTCGACGTGCTCGTCGTCTGCCGGACCGACGAACCCCCAGCCCTCGGGCAGGCCCAGCGGCTCGGTGAGGGGCCGCAGGTGGGCTGCGTCGGGCTCGTAGCCGTGGGCGAGCGGAGCCGTGCCGCGCCGCGGTGCGGCACCGGTCGCCACGTACGTGTCCCGCATCCCGAGCGGGCCCGTGACGCGCTGCCGCACGAGGTCGGCGAAGGAGCGCCCGGTGGCCCTCTCCAGCACCAGGCCGAGCGCGACGTAACCGGGGTTGCTGTAGGACCATGCCCCGCCCGGTGCGCCCACCGGGGGCAGGTCCGTGCCCAGCGCGAGCACCTCCTCCGAGGTCGGCCTGCTCGTGTCGTGGCCGGTCATGAGGTGCAGCGACCTGGCGGTGTAGGCCGAATCGGCCAGCCCGCCGGTGTGGTTCAGCAGCATCCGCAGGGTGATGTTCCCGCCGTTCGGCACCGTGCCGGGCAGCCACCGCTCGACGGTGTCGTCCAGGCGCAGCCTGCGTTCGGCGACCAGTTGCAGCACCAGCGCCGCGGTGACCGTCTTCGTGTTCGAGCCCATCCGGAACGAGTCGCCCGCCCTGAGCACGTGGTCGGGGGTGCTCCAGGAGCCCTGCCGGACGACGGTCACCACCGGCCCGCGCCCGGTGTCCACCCGGACGACGACACCGGGGACGCCAGCGGCGACCGCCCGTTCGGCGGCGGCCTCCAGCATCCCGGTCCTGGACCGCTCCGCGGCGGACGACGTGTCCGCGGCGGCGGCCACCGGGCAGACCGCGGCGACGGTCAACACCAGTGCGGTGACCGCCGCAGGGCGTCGGCGTGAGCGGCGGGTGGTCTTCGCGGTCATGGCGCTTCTCCTTGTCGTGGTGCCTGCGGCGGGTGCCTCGGCGATGGGGAGAACGCTAGGAGCGAACGGGGTGCGGGCACGTCACCCCGCGGTGAGCCGAACTTTGGCTCCCGCGGGGGATGGCGCTACCGCTCGTCCGGTGTGGCGAGACCGATCCGGTAGGCGAACACGACGGCCTGGACGCGGTCGCGCAGGCCCAGCTTCGCGAAGATGCGCGAGACGTAGGTCTTCACCGTCTCCCGGCCGAGGAACAGGGCGTCGGCGATCTCGGAGTTCGACAGGCCCTCCGCGACCAGCCGGAGCACCTCGACCTCACGGGAGGTCAGGTCCCGCAAGGCCTTCTCGATCCGGCCGTCCGCGCCGTCGTCGCGGATCCGCGCGCCGAACCGGCCGATCAGGCCGCGGGTGACCTCGGGCGCCAGCAGCGCGTTGCCCGCCGCCACGGTGCGCACGCCCGCGATCACCTCCTCGGGCGGGGTGTCCTTGAGCAGGAACCCGCTCGCCCCCGCGCGCAGCGCCTCGAAGACGTACTCGTCGAGGTTGAACGTCGTCACCACCAGCACCCGCGCGCGCTCGGTCACGTCCGGTCCCGCGATCCGCCGGGTGGCCTCGATGCCGTCGAGCAGGGGCATCCTGATGTCCATGATCACCACGTCGGGGCGCAGCCGCCGGGCCTGCTCGACCGCCTCGACGCCGTTCGCCGCCTCGCCGACGATCTCCAGGTCGGGCTGCGAGGACAGGACGGTCGTGTACCCCGTGCGCACCAGCGGCTGGTCGTCGCACACCAGCACCCGCGTGCTCACGCCGCCTCCGAACCGAGCGGCAGCCTCGCGCGCACGACGAAACCGCCGTCCTCGGTGTGCCCCGTCGTGAGGTCACCGCCCGCCAGGCGCACCCGTTCGCGCAGCCCGGTCAGCCCGCGGCCCGGTGTCGACGCGGTGACCGCGCCCGCGGCACCCTCCGTCGTCACCTCGATCGCGAGTTCGTCGGTGGCGGCCGAGGAGACCCGGACCGCCGTCCTCCTGCCCGGCGCGTGCTTGAGCGCGTTGGTCAGCGCCTCCTGCACGACCCGGTAGGCGGCCAGCCCGACCACGCCCTCGACGACCGGCGGCGCGCCGACCTCGACCAGGTCGACGGGCTGCCCGGCGAGCCGGGTCCGCTCCACGAGTTCCCCGAGCAGGGCCGCGGTCGGCGCGCGCGGGGCCGGGTCGGCGTCGTGTCGGGGGCTGAGCACGCCGAGCAGTTCGCGCAGGTCGCCCAGCGCCCGCCGCCCGGTCCCGCCGATCGCCCTCAACCCGGTGTCGACCTTCGGCCGGTCGTCGGCCGGGACGTACAGCATCGCGTCGGCCTGCATCACCATCGCCGTCACGTGGTGGGTCACCACGTCGTGCAGCTCGCGGGCGATGTGCTCGCGCTCCTCGCGCACCGCCGACTCCAGGTCGAACCGGCGTCGCCGCTCCTGCTCGTCGAGCCTGCCGCGGGCCCACGCGCCCAGCAGCCAGCACCCGACGGGCAGGGGTGCGTACTCGACGCACTCCACCGCGGTGGTGGGAGCGCCGAGCGCGATCAGGGAGACCGACAGCGCCGCGTACCCCGCGAGCCACGCCGCCGCCGTGGTCCGCCGGAAGCGGAGCTGGTGGACGCCCGCGCCGAAGAGCGCGACGTACAGGGCGATCGTGGCGGACGTCGGCCGGAAACCCAGGCACTGGTAGGCGGCGAACGCGGCGGAGACGAGCAGCAGGCACAGGGCGGGCGCGCGGTGGCGGACCAGCAGCGGCAGGCAGTGCGCGAGGACGAGGGCGACCGCGAGCGGGCCGAACGGGCGCTGCGGATCGGCCCAGCCCAGCCAGGTGCCCTTGTCGGCGACACCGGGGGTGAACGACACCGCGACCACCGCGGCGGTGATCAGCACGTCGCGCCCGCCCGCGGGGAGTGACCCGACCCGGTCGACCAGACGGCGAACCCCGGTCACGACCGCTCCTCGCATGATCGGGAGTATAGGGACGCTCCCACCGCCGGTTCCGCGTCGACCAGCGGAGGGGCCGGGGCTGCGGCGGGCGTGCCGGTCGTCGAGATCCGCGCCACCGGCGTGGCCGAGTCGGGGGACCGCGTCCGGCAGGACCGGAACGAGCCCGCCGCTCGGGCCTTCGCACCGCGGCACCCCCAGCAGCACCACCTGGTGGTCACCGGCGTGGAGTCGGTGGTGTCCACCGGGGAACCCTGGACGCGGAACCCGTCCAGGCCGCGCGGGTGTGGAACGCGATCCACGGCGCCGTGAGCCTGGAACCGGCGAACCTGGACGTGACCCTGAAGCGGCGCGGTTGCGAACCCGCCGACACCTACGACGCGGTGCTGGAGGTCCTCATCGGCGGACCTCGTCGTCGGTGACCCCGCGCTTCCGCAGCGCCGCCCCCAGGACGATGAAACCGATCAGGAACGGGTACACGACGCCGCGTTCGACGAGACCGATGAGGACACCCGCTCCCGAGTCGAGGACGGCCAGGTAGGCCGGGATCGACACCAGGCCGACGATCCCGGCCGCCACCAGCGCCCTCCCCAGCCCGCGCGGGAACCCGAGCCGCCCGTGCGACCCGCCGAGGAGGATGGCGAGCACGTTGCCGCCGATGAACGCCAGGAAGGCGCCGATCCCGTGGAAGTCGGGCGCGCCGCCCTCCGGCGTCTCACCGGATCCGGGGAAGAACCCCAGGAGGACACCACCGGCGGCGAGCATCGTCGCCGTCGCGACCGCGAGCAGGCGGCGCAGGCCGGGCAGCGGCCCCAGCGCGACCGCGCCCACCAGGGTGATCAGTCCGAAGAGGACGAAGCCGGTGTTCATCACCCACGCGAGCGGGGAGTACATGAACTGGCCGAACGCGGTCGTGGGGCCGTGGACCCCGAGGTTGCTGATGAAGTGGTGCGTGTAGCTGTAGGGCGGGTCGCTCCACGCCGCCGCCGCGACGAACTCGGCGGTGAAGAAGACGCCGCTGCCCGCGATGAGCGCCGCGCCCGCTCGGCGGCGCCTCCGGGTCGACGGTGACGGGAGCGACTGGTGGACTGCTGGACCGGACTCGACGTCGTTCACGGTTTCCCTCTTCCTCGTGGTTGGTGCGGTGGGCGGAAGAGTGGGGCAGACGCCTGACACGGGGCGCACACGGCGCTGACACGGCCACCCTGATTTGGGTCGGGCGCGTGAGCGCGCGAAGATCGGGGGATGGACGGGGGTGCGCGGCTGCGCGTCACGCTGCTCGGCGCGTTCGAGGCGTCGCGCGGTGCGGGCGCCCTGCCCGTTCCCGGCGCCCGGCTGCGGGGCCTGCTCGTCCGGCTCGCGCTCGCCGGTGGCCGCGCGGTCGAACCGGACGCGCTGGTCGACGCGGTCTGGGCCGAGGAACCGCCGTCCGGCGCCGCCTCCGCCCTGCACACCCTCGTCTCCCGGTTGCGCCGCGCGCTCGCCCCGACCGGTGCGGCCCAGGACGTGGTCGTGAAGACCGACGGCGGGTACCGGCTGGTGGTGGCCCCGGCCGACGTGGACGCGCTGCGCTTCGAACACCTGGCCGCCACCGGCCGGGACCGGCTGCGGGCCGGTGCCCCGGAGGCCGCGGTCGCCGCGCTCACCGAGGCCGTGGCGCTGTGGGGCGACCACCCCGGAACCGAACCGGCGGTCGTCGCCGCGGTCGCGCCCGCGGTCGCGACGCGGTGGGCGCGGATGTCGGTCGACGCGGTCGTCGACCTCGCCGACGCCGAGCTGTCGCTGGGGCGGGCCGAGTCGGCCGAGGCCAGGTTGGCCGGGCTGCCCGCCGAGCAGGCGGTCCACGAGCGCGCGGCCGGGCTGCTGATGGACGCGCTCGCCGCCCAGGGGCGGCAGGCCGAGGCGCTGGCCGTCCACGAACGGGTCCGCGAGGCACTGGCCGACGTCCTCGGCGCCGACCCCGGCACCGCGCTGCGGGACCGGCACGCGCGCCTGCTGCGCTCCCGGCCGCCGGACACGCCGGTGGTCCGGCCGAGCACCCTGCCGGCGCCCCTGACCAGCTTCATCGGCCGCGAGGACGACCTCGCCCGGATCGACGCGCTGCTCACCACCGGGCGGCTGGTGACCGTGGTCGGGCCCGGCGGCGCGGGCAAGACGCGCCTCGCCGTGGAGGCCGCTCGCCGCCACGACGCGCGGATGATCGACCTCGCCCCGGTCACCGACGCGGCCGAGGTCGGCGCGGCCGTGCTCGCCGGGATCGGGTCGCGCGGCGGCGCGCCGTTCGAGGCCGGGACGCGGAGCGGTGAGCTGGACGCCCTCGTGGACGCGCTCGGGGGCTGGACGGGCCTGCTGCTGGTCGACAACTGCGAGCACCTGGTCGACGCCGTGGCACGCCTGGTCGCGGCGCTGCTGCCGCGCTGCCCCCGGCTGCGCGTGCTCGCCACGAGCCGTGAGCCGCTCTCCGTCGACGGCGAGTCGCTCCTGCCGCTCGGCCCGCTCGCGCTGCCCGCCCACGACGACGGTCTCGACCGGGCTCGGCGGACTGCCTCGGTGCGGCTGTTCACCGAGCGCGCCACCGCCGTGCGCCCCGGCTTCGCCGTCGACGGCACCACGCTGCCCGACGTGGTGCGCGTGGTGCGCGGCCTGGACGGGATGCCGCTGGCCCTCGAACTGGCCGCCGCGAGGTTGCGGACGTTGGCGCTGCCCGCCCTGGCCGACGGGCTCTCCGACCGGTTCCGGCTGCTGGCCACGGGCAGCCGCGCCGCACCCGCCCGGCACCGCACCCTGCGCGCTGTCATCGCCTGGAGCTGGGAGATGCTGGGGGAGCACGAACGCACCGTCGCGGAACGGATCTCCGTCCTGCCCGGCGGTGTCACGCCCGACTCGGCCACCGCCGTCTGCGCGGGCACGGCCGTGCCCGCGGCCGAGGTCCCCGAACTGCTCGCCGCCCTGGTCGACCGGTCGCTGCTGCACCTGCTGCCCGACACCGGCCGCTACCGGATGCTCGACACCATCCGCGAGTACGGCACCGACCGCCTCACCGGCACCGGTGACCTCCGCGCGGCCCACGACCTGGCCGCCGCCCACGTCACCGGGTTCGTGGCCCGCCAGGACCCCCGGCTGCGCGGGCCCGACCAGGTGGCCGCCATGGCCGCCATCGGCGCCGAGTACGACAACGCGCTCGCCGCCCTGCGCCACCTGTGCGCGGGGCACGACGCCGACGGCGCGCTCACCCTCTGCCTGTCGCTGACCTGGTACTGGCAGATGTCCGCCCGCCAGCACGACGGCGCCCACTGGCTGGGCGAGGTCCTGGCGGTGCCCGGCGGCCGGCCCTCGCCCGAACGCGACTGCGCCCGAGCCGTCCACCTGCTCAACCGGGCGGACGTCCTGTCGGGGACCCCCACCGGGGAGGCCGCGGACGACCGCGCCGAGATGCGCGAGCTGGCCGACCGCCTGCTCGCGCACCCCGACCTGCCGAGCCACCACCGCGTGTTCGGCCCGATCCTGCTCTTCCTCCAGGACGGGACGGCGGCGCTCGCGACCTTCCAGCGCCTGGCCGACGGCGACGACGGGTGGCTGGCCGGACTCGCGCACATGTTCCTGGCCGAGATCGCCGAGAACGACGGCGCGCTCGACCGGATGCGCGTCCACGTCGAGGCGGCCCTGGCCCGCTTCCGGCGGGCGGGCGACCGGTGGGGCCAGACCGCCACGCTGCCCGTGCGCGCCCGGTCGCGGCGGTACGACGACCTCGACGGCGCACTGGCCGACCTCCGCGAGGCCAGGGCGCTGGCCGACGAGTTCGGCTCGCTCAGCCTCGGCGACCGGCTCTACGACGACCTGCGCTGGATCGACCTGCACCTGCGGCGCGGCGACACCGACGTGGCGCTCGCGGTGATCGGGGCCGCTCGGGAACGGGCCCTGCACGCGTCCTCGGCGGAGATGCTGGTCCTGGTGGACGCGCACGAGGCGGACCTCCGCGTGCGGCTCGGCGACCTGGCCGGGGCGAGCGCCCTCCTGGACGACGCCGACCGGGGTCCGCACGGTGCCACCGCGTTCTCCTCCGACCACACCCGGACCGTCGTCAGCGGCGCACGGGCGGCGCTCCGGGCGGCGCGGGGCGACCTGGAGGGCGCGGACGAGGCGCTGCGGGAGGCGTGCGCGGCCGCGCGGGCGACGCGGGAGCTGCCGGTCCTGGCGCAGGTGGCGGTGACGGCGGCGGCACTCGCCGGGACGCGCGGGCGGTGGCACGGGTCGGCCGTGCTGCTCGGGGCCGCCGCCCGGCTGCGGGGCGCGCACGACCACACCGATCCGCGGGTCGTCGACCTCACCGGCCGGGGACGGGCCGAACTGGGCGGTGACGGGTTCGCCGCGGCGTACGCGGAGGGCTGGGAGTTGGACGCGCGGGAGGCCGTGGCCGCGGTCGACCCGGCCTCGGGGGAGGTGCGGTCCGGCTCGGGCGGCGGGGGTTAGGCGACGCGCCGCACCGGGGATCTACGTAGTTCTCGCCGACGCGACGACGGCCCCACCGGCGGGATCGTCGCACCATGAGACGTCGCACGGTACTGAAGGTCCTCGGCCTCGGCCTCGGGGGCGCGACCGTCCTCGGCGGTGGCGGACTCGGCGCCTACTACCTCACCGCCAGGCAGGACACCGTCGGGAAGATCGCGTTCGACGCGGCCCTGCCGATCCCCCCGCTGGCCACGTCCGAGACCGGTGCGTCGGGGGCGCGGGTGTTCGCGCTCGACGTCCGGGCGGGCGAGACCCGGTTCAAGGACGGTCCCGCCACCCGCACCTGGGGCGTGAACGGCACCCACCTCGGCCCGACGATCCGCGCCCGGCGCGGTGACCGGGTCGAGTTCGCCGTGCGCAACGGCCTCGACCAGGAGACCTCGCTGCACTGGCACGGGATGCACCTGCCCGCGGCCATGGACGGCGGCCCGCACCAGACCGTCCCGGCGGGCGGCACCTGGGAACCGCGGTGGACGATCGACCAGCCCGCCGCGACGCTGTGGTACCACCCGCACGTGCACGGCGCGACCGCCGACCACCTGTACCGGGGCCTGACCGGGCTGTTCATCGTCGACGACGAGGTCACCGAGGCGCTGGACCTGCCGTCGGAGTACGGCGTCGACGACGTCCCGATGATCGTCCAGGACCGCGCGTTCGACGGGGACAACCAGTTCGAGCAGCGGGTCCCGCTGGGGGGTTCGCTGGGCGTGATCGGTGACGAGATCCTCGTCAACGGCGCCATCGGACCGTACTTCGACGTCACGACGAGGCTCGTGCGGCTGCGGCTGCTGAACGGGTCCAACGCGCGCCTGTACAACTTCGGGTTCTCCGACGACCGGCGCTTCTCGCTCGTCGCGACGGACGGCGGCCTGCTCGCCGAGCCGTGGGAGACCGACCGCCTCTCCCTGTCGCCGGGGGAGCGGGCCGAGGTCGTGGTGGCCTTCACGCCGGGCGAGCGGGTCGAGCTGCGCTCCTACCCGTCCGAGCACGGCGGCGCGCTGGGACGGCTCGACGGCTTCGACGACCGCCTCGACGTCTGCCAGTTCCGGGCCGCGGGATCGCTGTCCGACGACTCCGCGCTGCCCGCCGTGCTCGGCACCGCCCCGGACCTCGCGGGCGCGGCGGTCGCGCGGGAACGCTCCTTCGTGCTCGCCTCGGACCAGATCAACGGGCGGTCGATGGCGATGGACCGCATCGACTTCGGCGTCCGCGAGGGCACCGTCGAGGTGTGGGAGGTGACCAACGACAACGGCTTCCCGCACAACTTCCACGTCCACGACGTGCGGTTCCAGGTCCTGTCCGTCGACGGCGGGACGCCGGAACCGCCGCTATGCGGCTGGAAGGACACCGTCCTGCTGGTCCAGGGGAAGCGCTACCGGCTGGCGATGCGGTTCAGCGACCACACCGATCCGAACGTGCCGTACATGTACCACTGCCACCTGCTCCAGCACGAGGACGAGGGGATGATGGGCCAGTTCGTCGTCCTGGGCGACGGCGAGGAGGTCGGCGTCGTGCCGAAGGAGCACCAGCACTCCTGAGAACGCTGTCCACCGACGCCTCCGCGTCCACCCGGCGGCTTCGCGTCCGCCCGGCGGGCTCGCGTCGGTTCGGTGGCGTCGCGTCTGTCCGGTGGGTTCGCGTTGGCCCGGTGGCGTCGCGTCTGTCCGGTGGGTTCGCGTTGGCCCGGCGGGCTCGCGTCGGCCTGGGTCTCGTCGCGCCTACCCGGTGGGGTCGCGTTGGCCCGGTGGGTTCGCGCCTACCCGGCGGGCCCGCACAGCGGTCCCTCGACGACGTGGCCGTTCGCCGGCGTCGCCCGCCCCTGCGGTGCGTCGACGGTGGCGGGGCGTCGGGAACGGCACCCGCGCGGTCGGCGCCGGGGCGGACCGGTGTGAACGGCTGCCGACGTGAGTGTTGCCACAGCCTGCGTCTACACCTAGTGTATGCGTATGCATTTGAGCGATGCGGACAAGGTGAGGATCGGTGGCGGCCTCGTGGTCGTCAAGGAACCCGCGGGATCCGGCGGCCCCGTCCGGCGTGATCCGGAGGTCGTCGCGAAGGTTTCCGAGATGCTGGGTCGGATCGAGCGCGAGGGGGTGGACGCGGTCCTGCGCTACGCCGTCGAGCTGGACGGGTACGAGGGGCGTTCGCTGGAGGTGCCCGCCGCCGAGGTGGCCCGCGCGGCCGACCAGCTGCCCGCGTCGCTGCGCGAGGCCCTGGACGCTGGCGCCGACCGGACGCGGCGGTTCGCCGCGATGCAGCGCGCCCGCCTGGTCGACTTCGAGGAGGAGGTGGTGCCCGGCGTCGTGTGCGGGCAGCGCTTCATCCCGGTCGACAACGTGGGCGCCTACCTGCCCGCGGGCCGGTTCCCGCTGCTCGCGAGCGCGTTCATGACGGTCGGCGTGGCCCGCGTCGCCGGTGTCCGCAACGTCGTGTCCGCGACGCCACCCTCGTTGAACGGTCGGCCGCACCCCGCGGTGCTGTACGCGGCGAGCATCACCGGCGCGGACTCCGTGCACGCGGTCGGCGGCGTGCAGGCGTTGGCCGCCATGGCCTTCGGCCTGCTCGACGGCGAACCCGCCGACGTGATCGTGGGCGCGGGCAACGCCTACGTCGCCGAGGCGAAGCGCCAGCTCTACGGCCGGGTCGGCATCGACGTGCTCGCCGGGCCGTCCGAGGTCGCGGTGATCGCCGACGACACGGCCGACGCCGCGCTCGTCGCCTCCGACCTGCTCGCGCAGGCCGAGCACGGCCCGACCTCGCCCGCGAGCCTCGCCACCACCTCCGAGCGGCTCGCGCGGGAGGTGCCGCAGGAGATCGAGAAGCAGTTGGCAGGCCTCGCCACCAGGGACATCGCGGGCGCGGCCTGGCGCGACCACGGCTCGATCTACCTGGTCGAGGACCGCGAGACCGCCGCGCAGGTCATGAACATCCTGGCCCCCGAGCACCTGGAGGTGCTGGCGGAGGACCTGGACTGGTGGCTGGAGGCGCTGCGCAACTACGGCTCGCTGTTCCTGGGCACGTGGTCGACGGTCGTCTACGCCGACAAGGGGATGTCGGGGACCAACCACGTGCTGCCCACCGCGCGCGGCGCGCGGCACACCGGGGGCCTGTCGGTCGCGGGCTTCCTCAAGCAGGTGACCTACCAGCGCGCCACGCGGGAGTCGACCCGGATCCAGGCGGAGCCCACCGTCGCGGTGTCCGACTTCGAGGCGCTCGTCGCGCACCGCGACAGCGCGCTGCTCCGGTTGGGCATGATCGACGCCGCCGACTAGTGCATACGTATGAATCCTCAACGAACCCCTTTGGACGGTAGGAGCCCCGCGATGCCCAAGCCCCGCACCACCGTGGTGATGAGAGCGCTCGCCACCACGATCTCCGCCGCCCTGCTGCTCTCGGCCTGCGGCGCGGGGTCCCGGACGTCCTCCTCGACCGCGGCCCAGGTCGAGTGCGACTTCCCCGCTCCGTCGAAGGCCACCTCGGTCAACGTGCTGGCCTACAACTCCTCCGCCATCGACCCGTTCACCAACACGATGGTGAAGAGCTGTTCGAAGAACCAGGTGACCGTCAAGCACGAGCCGATCGACTTCGGCGGCCAGGTGCAGAAGACCACCGCGACGCTCGCGGGCGACACCGGCACCTACGACGTCATCGAGACCTACGGCTTCATCATCCCCAAGTACGCCGGGGAGCAGAAGCTGAGGCCGCTCGACGAGTTCGTGGCCGAGTTCGACCAGGAGTACGGGCTCAGCGACATCAACAAGGCCATGCGGCAGGCCATGTCCTACGACGGCAAGCTCTACGGCCTGCCCATGCAGGCCCAGATGTACGTGATGGCCTACCGCAAGGACGTCTTCGAGTCGCTCGGCCTCAAGCCGCCGACGACCTTCGCCGAGCTGCGGGAGGTCGCGGGCAAGATCCAGCAGGCCGGGCAGATCAAGTACCCGGTCGCGCTGCCGCTGCTCGCCAGCTCCGACATCGCCACCGCCTACGACTCCGCGCTCGGCTCGCTCGGCGTCGACTACGTCGACGCGGCCACGATGACGCCGAACTTCGACAAGCCCGAGGCGGCCGAGGCGTTCGAGGAGCTGCGGTCGCTGGCCCCGTTCATGGACCCGCAGGTCACCACGTTCGACCAGCCCAGGGTGCAGCAGCAGATGTACAACGGGTCGGCGGCGGTCGCGATCATGTTCTCCGGCCGGATGAACGACCTGACCCAGACGTCCAACAGCAGGTTCGCCCAGCAGTTCGCGTTCGCGCCCCCGCCGTCGGTCGCGGGCGGCGACGTCCTCTACAACACCCTTTCGGTGGATGGCTGGTCGATCCCGACCAACGCCGCCGCCGATCCGAAGATGCTGTTCGAGATGATCGCCTCCTCGGTGAGCGCCGACGCGTCGAAGGCCTCCGTGCCCGCCGCGTACCCGGCGCGCGACGGCATCGTCACGCCCGGCAGCAGCCCGTACGCCGAGGCGGCGCAGGTGTCGATCGGCAAGGCCCCGCCCGCCGAGCCGCACCCGTGGACCTCCCGCATCAGCAACGACACCCGGACCGTGGTCGCGGACGTGGTGCTCGGCAACACGCCGGTGGCGGAGGGCACCGCGCAGATGCAGCAGATCGCCGTCAAGATCCTGGCCGAGTACGAGAAGTAGCGAATCCGGCAGCGAGGTGTCCGTCATGCGCAGACGAGAGTTCCTGGGGCTGATCGCCCCGAGCGTGCTGGTGATGGGGGCTCTGCTGGTCCTCCCGCTCTACCGGACGGTGGAGTGGAGCCTCCAGCGCGTGAACTACGGCGAGGCGGGCACCTTCGTCGGGCTCGACAACTACTCCGCGGCGCTGTCCGACCCGCGACTGGGTCGGGCGGTGCTGTTCACCGTCGGGCTGACGGCCGTGGTGGTCGCCACGCTGATCGTCGGCGGCTACCTGCTGGCGGTCATGGTCAACGGGCTGGGCCGGAGCAAGCCGTTCGTGCTCGGCTTCCTGCTGATCTCCTACGTGGTGCCCAACATCGTCGGGGCGACGATGTTCTCCTGGCTGTTCGACGCGAACTTCGGCGGGGTGGTCAACCACCTCGTGTCGGCGGTCACCGGTCACGAGGTGCTGTGGTTCATCGAGCCGTGGCCCAACCGGCTGGTGATCGCGCTCGACACGATCTGGTTCATGCTGCCGTTCTCGATGCTGGTGATCATCGCCGGTCTCCAGGGCGTGCCCTCGGAGGTCATCGAGGCGTCGCGGATCGACGGGGCGTCCACGTTCCGCACGCACTGGAGCGTGATCATCCCGAGCATCCGGGGCGTGCTCGGGTTCGTCGCGATCATCTCGATCATGGACGTGCTGCGGACGTTCGACCAGCTCGTCCCGCTCTCGCCGCAGGCGACGCAGATCGGCAACGAGTCGATCATGCTCTACATCTACAACGTCGCCTTCCAGGACGGCGGCCAGCAGCTCGGGCTCGGCAGCGCGATCAACGTGCTGCTGATCCTGCTCATCGTGATCCTGCTCTACCCCTTCATCCGCGGCATCGCCAAGGAGGCCAGGCAAGCATGACCACGCTGGAGAAGCAGGGTCCCGCGCTCGCGCCGTCCCGATCGGACGGTGCGCCGCCGTCGGCGAGGCGCCGTCCGCGCAGGTCCGCCAGCACCTACCTGGTCGGCGGGGTGCTGGTCCTCGTCTGCTGGGCGATGGTCAGCCCGGTGCTGTGGACCGCGATGGCGGTCACCAAACCGACCGACGTGGCGTTCCTGAACCCGCCGGTCTTCACCTACGAGCCCACGATGACGGCGTTCGTCGACCTCTGGCAGACCACGCTGTTCGCCGACTACCTGGTCAACACCCTGGTGGTCGCCGTCCTGAGCACGGTCGTCGCCCTGGTGATCGGGTTGCCCGCCGCGTACGCGCTGTCCCGCTTCCCGAGCTGGGTCAGCGCCGTGCTGCTCGTGCTGGCGCTGGTGTTCCGGGCGTTGCCGCGCTTCGCGGTCGTGCTGCCGATGTACGACATCTCCCGCGCCCTCGGCGTCTACGACACGACGTTCGCCGTGGCGGCGGCGCTCGTGGCGATCAACCAGCCTTTCACCATCTGGCTGCTGCGCAACTTCTTCGCCGAGATCCCGAAGGAGCTGGACGAGGCGGCCATGCTGGACGGGTGCGGGCGCCTCGCGACGCTGCGCCGGGTGATGATCCCGATGATGGGGCCCGGCATCCTCACGGCGGGGATCTTCGTGTTCCTGTTCGCGTTCCAGGAGTACCTGACCGCCAACATCCTCACCGACGTGTCCGCCCGCACCGTGCCGGTCTTCATCGCGACGCAGCTCGGCCAGACGCTGCCGATGCTCCAGCAGGCGGGCGCCGCGGCGATGCTGCTGACGCTGCCGGTCGTCGCGTTCGCGTTCATCGCGCAGCGGTACCTGGTCGCGGGCCTCAACAACGGTTCGGTCAAGGGGTGAGCGGGACCGACCCCCTGGTGCTGCTGCCCGGCATGAACTGCTCGCCGCGGCTGTGGCCGGACCTGCCCGCGCTCCACGGACGCCTGGACCACCCGACGGTCGACGGCTGCGTGGACGCGCTGCTGGCCGAGCTGCCGGAGCGGTTCGCGCTGGCCGGGCTGAGCCTCGGCGGGATCGTCGCGATGGCGCTCGTGCGCCGGGCGCCGTCACGGGTGGCGCGGCTGTGCCTGGTGTCGACGAACGCGCGGGCCCCCACCCCGGAGCAGCGGGGGGCGTGGACCGCCCAGCGCGCCGCCCTCGCCGCCGGGGCCACCGCGCGCGACCTGCAACGCGACCTGCTCCCCGTCCTGCTGCACGCCCGCACGCCCGCTCACGACGAGCGGGCGTTGGCGATGGCGGACGACGTGGGGGAGGAGTCGCTCGACCGGCAGCTGGCGATGCAGGCCACCCGTGTGGACGAGCGGCCGGGGCTGGCGGCGGTGCGGGTGCCGACGCTCGTGGTGGCGGCCGAGCACGACCGGCTGTGCCCCGTCGCGCGGCACGAGGAGATCCACGCGCTGGTGCCCGGTTCGCGGTTGGTCGTGCTGCCGGGCGTCGGGCACCTGGCGCCGGTCGAGGACCCCGCCGGGGTCGGCGGGGTCCTCGCCGAGTGGCTCACCGCAGGCTGAGCGCCCGGAACGTCTCCATCAGCACGTGCGCGACGTTGTGGACGACCACCTGCGCGCCGTCCGCGAACGCCTCGGCGGCGCCTGCCGCACCCGACGCGAGGTCGACGCGGACCACCGACGCGGTGCCGGGGTCGGCCCGCACCGCGGCCAGCAGGTCCGCCACGGACGGGTCGTCGGGGCCGCGCGCGGCGGCCAGGTCCGCGGTGCCCACCAGGTAGCCGTCGATCCCCGCGACGGCGACGATCGCCGCCGCGTCCCCGATCGCCGCGGGCGACTCCAGCATCGCGATCACCAGCGTCGACTCCGCCGCGGCGCGGTGGTCGGCCGCCGACACCGTGCCGAACCGGCCCGCGCGCGGGTAGGTGGCGAACCCCCGCGTGCCGCGCGGCGGGAAGCGCACGGCCCGCACCAGCGCCTCGGCGTCGGCCGCCGACTCGACGTGCGGGGCGACGATCCCCTGCGCGCCCTGGTCGAGCGCGCGCGCCGCGAGGTGGTGCTCGCCCTCGCCGATGCGCACCAGCACGGGCACGCCGTGCACCTGCGCCAGCGCGATGTGGTGCCGCAGCGAACCGACGTCGGCGGGCCCGTGCTCGCAGTCCACGAGCACGAAGTCCAGGCCCGCGACGGCGAGCATCTCGACGACGTCCTCCGACGGCATCCGCACCAGCGCGCCCGCGAGCTTCTCGCCCGCGCGCAGCCTGGCCTTGAGGGAGGCGGCCATCAGGCGACCATCCCGGCCGACAGGTCGACGTCGGAGCCGCACAGGCCCGGCATCGCGAGCATCGCGACGACCGCGGCGCCCACCTCGTCCTCGGTGATCATCCGACCGAGCGCGGCCCGCTGGACGAACTCGGCCCGCGCCTCGTCGACCGACGTGCCGGTCCTCTCGGCCTCCAACCGGAAGTTGCGGTCCATCCGCTCGCCGTGGACGGGGCCGGGGGACAGGGAGTTCACCCGGACCCCGAGCGGACCGACCTCGAAGGCGAGCGTGGTGGTCAGGCCGAGCACGGCCATCTTCGACGCGCAGTACGGCGTGCGGCGCGCGAGCGGGCGCTTGCCCGACACGGACGCCACGTTGATGACGTCCCCCTCGCCGCGCGCGATCATGCCGGGCAGGAACGCCCGGCACACCAGGTACGTACCGCGCACGTTCACGGCGAACACGTCGTCCCACTCGTCGGGCTCGACGTCGACCAGAGGGGCGACCGGCCCGGCCACCCCGGCGTTGTTGACCAGCACCGAGACCTCCTCGTCGCGCAGCCGCTCCGCGAGCGCGGCCACGGACGCCGGATCGGCCACGTCGCACACCTCGGCGCGGACGGCCGGGCCGAGCCGCTCCGCGGTGGCGCGCAACACCTCGGCCCGGCGGCCCGCGACGACGACCCGCGCGCCCGCCGCCACCAGGTGGGCCGCGACGGCCGCGCCCAGCCCGGTGCCGCCGCCGGTGACCAGGGCGGTGCGGCCGATCACGACAGCACCGCGTCGATCCAGTCGAACCCGTCGCCGCCGTGCTTCCACGCGCGCAGGTCGCCGGACCGGGCGTGGCCCTCGAACAGCTCCACCCTGGCGGCGCGCCCGCAGACCCGGCCGAGCGCGGCGCTGCTCGCGGGGTCGCGCACCTCCTGGTACGTCACGGTCTTGAGGTACTTGCCGACCCAGAGCCCGCCGGTGTAGCGGGCGGCGCCCATGGTGGGCAGCACGTGGTTGGTGCCGATCACCTTGTCCCCGTAGGACACGCACGTGCCCTCGCCGAGGAACAGCGCGCCGTAGTTCCGCATCCGGTCGAGCGCCCGGCGCGGCTCGGCGGTGAACACCTGGACGTGCTCGGAGGCGAGCGAGTCGGCGACGCGCCACATCTCGTCCTCGTCGTCGCAGACGACGATCCGGCCGTGGTCGCGCCACGCGGGTCCGGCCAGGTCGTTGGTCACCAGCCCCGGAAGCAGCCGTTCGACCAGGCGCAGCACCTCGGCCCCGAGCTCCGCCGACGTGGTCACGAGGACGGCGGGGGAGTCGGGGCCGTGCTCGGCCTGCGACAGCAGGTCCACGGCCACGGTCAGCGCGTCCGCCGTGCCGTCGGCGACCACCAGGATCTCCGTCGGCCCGGCGAACAGGTCGATGCCGACCTCGCCGAACAGCTGCCGCTTGGCCTCGGCCACGTAGGCGTTGCCGGGGCCCGCGATGAGGTCGACCGCCTCGATCGACTCCGTGCCCACGGCCATCGCCGCGACGGCCTGCACCCCGCCCAGCAGGTGGATCTCGTCGGCGCCCGCCATGCTCATCGCCGCGACCGTCGCGGCGGGGACCTCACCGCGGATCGGCGGGGTGCACGCGACCACCCGCGACACGCCCGCGGCCTTGGCCGTCACGATCGTCATGTGCGCGGACGCGGTCAGCGGGTACCGGCCACCGGGCACGTAGGCGCCCGCCGAGCCGACCGGGACGTGCCGGTGCCCGAGGAGGACGCCGGGCAGCGTCTCCACCTCCACGTCGCGCATCGACTCGCGCTGGACCGTCGCGAAGTGCCGCACCTGCTCCTGGACGAACGCGATGTCCTCGATCACCTGCTCGGGCAGCGAGGCCACCAGTCGCGCCACCTCGTCCTCGCCGAGGCGGAAGGACTCGGGCCGCCAGTCGTCGAAGGTGGCGGAGTACTCGCGCACCGCCGAATCGCCCCGGTCCCGGACGTCGGCGATGATCGCCGCGACGCGCTCGGCGACACCGGCGCCGGACCGGTCGCCCGCACTCGTCGGGATCGCCTTCTTCAGCTCGTGCGCCATGCGTCTCCACTTCGGTTAGCATACGTATGCCCGGCATTGAACCTGCGTGGGCGGGTCGCCGTCAAGGCGATGTCGGGACGAGGGCGGCGGCTATGCTGCGCCGATCCAGAGGAGGCGGGGGAATGATCACCAGTCGGGACGTGGCGAGGCTCGCCGGTGTTTCCCAGCCGACCGTCTCGCGGGCGCTGCGCGACGACCCCAAGGTCTCCGAGGCCACGAAGAAGCGCGTCCGCGACGCCGCCGTGGCGCTCGGGTACTCGACCAGCCCGATCGGCCGCGCGCTCGCCGTCGGCCGCTCGACCAGGGTCGGGCTCGTCGTGACCGACCTGGAGAACCAGTTCTACGGGCACGTGATCGCCCCGATGCACCGGGAGCTGGAGCGGCTGGGCTACGAGCTGGTGCTCATCACCGAGTCGTCGGAGAGCGGCCCGGTGACCGAGCACGTCATGGGCCACGGGCTGTGCGGCGTGGTGCTCGCGACCACGACGGTCGACTCGCTGCTCCCGGCCAGGCTGCGCGACCGGGGCGTGCCGTTCGTCTACTTCAACCGCACCGCGCAGAGCGTGCGGGCCGACTCCGTCACCGTCGACCCGGAGGCGGGCATCCGCGAGCTGCTGCGCGAGGTGATCGGCAGCGGGCACCGGCGGATCGGCGCGATCTTCGGGCCGCGCAACACCAGCACCGGCGAGCAGCGCGAGAACACCGTGCGCTCGGTCCTCGACGAGCACGGGCTGACCCTGGCCCACCGCGACGTCCTGCACGGCCCGTTCGACTTCGCGACCGGCTTCGAGGGGGCGCGGACCCTGCTGGACCGCGAGGACCCGCCCACGCTGGTGCTGTGCGGCAACGACGTCGTGGCGCTCGGCGCGCTGAACTCCGCGGCCGAGATGGGCGTCGCCGTGCCCGCCCAGGTGTCGATCGTCGGGTTCGACGACCTGCCGACGTCCGGCTGGGCGCTGATCAGGCTGAGCACCGTGGCCTACGACCTCGACGAGATGTCCCGCGAGGCGGCCCGGTTGATCGTCGCGCGCGTCGAGCAGCCGGACGCCCAGCCCCGGCACACCGTCTACCCGTCGCGCTACGTCGCGCGGGCGACCACGGGATCACCCCGCACCTGAGCCGCTCCCGCTCGGCACGGCGTCCACTTGTGGCATCAAATGCATACGTATACAGTCGAAAGCGTCCGCACGCGGGCGCCACGGTGGCCCGCTCCGCGCAAGGGGAGGACCAGTCCATGCCGCTCGACCCCGTCGCCTACCGCCCGTACGAGGACCCGGACGACTTCATCCGGGAGGTCACCGACCGGATCTGGGTGCAGCGCGACGTCTCGTACATCGTCGACAACTACGAGCCCGACTCGATCGTCCACGGCGGGCTCGGCACCGTCGTGGGCCGCGACGGGGTCATCGAGGGCAGCCTGATGCGGATCGCGGGCTCGCCCCAGCACATCGGCCAGGCCGAGGACGTGGTGTGGGAGGCGCGCGGCGACGACGCGTTCCTCAGCTCGCACCTGGTGTTCTCCAGCGACCCGTACCTGGTGAACGGCAAGCAGGTCCGCGTCCGCACGCGCACGATCGCCAACTGCCTCTACCGCAGGGGCCGGATGGTCGAGGAGTGGGTGGTGCGCGACGAACTGGCCACCTGCCTCCAGCGCGGCGAGGACCCCGACGAGGTCGCCCGCCGTCTCGCGTTCCGCAAGTACCAGGGCTCGATGCTCGAACCCGCCCCCGCCGACGTGCTCGCGGTGGGCGACAGCGGCCCCCGCCCGGACGACTTCCGCCCCGAGTGCGAGATGGTGCTGGAGTTCATCGAGGAGGTCTGGAACCAGCGGCGGCTGCACAGGCTCCCGGAGTTCGCCGTGCGGGACCTGTTCCTGCACACGATCGGCGACCAGACGATCGTCCGCGCCGACGGCTACCAGCGCGACCTGCTCTCGCTCGTGGCCCCGTTCCCGAGCGCGCGCTTCTCCGTGCGCGACGTGCAGACCAACCACTCCGAGCGGTACGCGGGCCTGCGCGTCGCGGTGATGTGGACGATGCACGGCACCTACCACGGCACTCCCGCCTTCGGACCCGCCACCGGCGCGCCGGTCGACCTGCTCGGCGTCTCGCAGTTCCTCGTGCAGGGCGGTCGGATCGTGCGCGAGGTGCGCGTGTTCGACGAGATCGCGCTGCGCGCCCAGATCAACGGCACCCGCGGCGACGGCGCGCTCGCCGAGCCCAACATCTACTGAGCACACGTGAGGACGGATCCCATGCGCAACACCGCTGTCCCGCCCGACGAGGTCGCTCGGCGCACCGTCCTGCGGTCCGACTGGGTGCCCTGCAAGGCGGCGTTCATCGACTGCCGGACCCCCGGCTCGGACCTCAAGGACAACTACTCGTTCATCGGCCCCGGCGTCTCGCAGAGCGCCGACCAGTTCGTGAACCTGCGCGAGCCGCACGGGTTCAACCTCGGCGCGGCCGGTATGCCCAACGGCGTCACGAACAGCCTGCACCTGCACTTCACCGCCGAGGTGTTCATCAACTTCGGCGGCGAGTACCAGCTCCGCTGGGGCGCCGACGGCACGCAGGGCGAGTACCGGTCGGTCGACGGCGACGTCATCTCGGTGCCGACGTGGATCTTCCGAGGGTTCACCAACGTCGGCGACGACGAGGGGATCCTGCTGACGGTGCTCGGTCGCGACGACACCGGCGGCATCATCTGGGGCCCGTCGGTGCTCCGCGAGGCCGCCGGGCACGGGCTGCACCTGACGGCGGACAACCGGTTGATCGACACCGTGCTCGGTGACGAGGTGCCGGAGGGCGTCGCGCTCGTGACGCCGATCAGCCAGGAGGAGATCGACGACCTCGACGCGTTCACGGTCGAGCAGTTCCGCACGCGCGTCACGCACACCGCCGACCGGACGTGGGCGCGCGAACCGTTCCTGTGCTCGCGCCTGCCCGGCGGTGGCGCCGAGCTGAGCCTCGTCATCGGGTACGGGCTGAGCGAGGACCGCCGGGCCGTGCCCCGCCTGCACGAGCCGCACGGGTTCTCGGTGGCGTGGCTGCGCGCGACGCCCGGCGAGGGCGTGCTGCGGCACCGCCACGACGAGACCCAGGTGCTCACGGCGAAGGCGGGCCGCTGGGCGGTCCGGCTCAACTCCGGGGCCGACGAGGTGGTCGTGGAGCTGGGCAGGCTCGACTCGCTGTCGGTGCCCGCGGGCGCCTGGCGGTCCATCACGCTGCTGGAGGGCGACGGGGAACTGCTCGTCGTCACCGGCGGCGACGGCCGGGCGGTGCTGGAGTGGGCGCCGGAGGTCGTGGACGCGGCCCGTGGAGCGGGCCGGGTGGTCGACCCCAACGGCTACGTGGCGCCCGCCGCGGTGCTCGTCACGGCGACCGAGGACGACTGAGACCCGTGGTGGTAGTGGCGACCTGCCAGATCCCCGCGGTGATCGGCTCGAACGACCACGGTCACCTCGTCGCGGCGGTGCGGGAGGCCGCGGCGCGGGGTGCCGGTCTGGTGGTGCTGCCGGAGCTGGCGGTCTGCGGCTACGCCTTCGGCACCGCCGCCGAGGCGCGGGCCGCCGCGCAGGACCTCGACGGGCCGACCGTGGCGCTCCTCCGCGCGCTGTCGCGGGAACTGGGCGTCGTGCTGGTGTGCGGCTTCGCGGAGCTGGGCGCCGACGGAGAGGTCTACAACGCCGCCGTCCTCGTCGAGGACGGCGGCGTGCGGCTGCGCTACCGCAAGGCGCACCTGTGGGGCCGCGAACCCGAGTTCTTCCGGGCGGGCGACCGGCCACCGGCCGTCGTGGACACCGCGGTCGGCCGGGTCGCGGTGGTGATCTGCTACGACCTGGAGTTCCCGGAGTGGACCCGGCTGGCGGCCCTGGCCGGGGCCGACGTCCTCGCCGTTCCGGCCAACTGGCCCCTGGACCCCCGGCCCGACGGCGAACGGGCGATCGAGGTCGTCAAGGCGCAGGCGGCGGCGGGCGTGAACCGGGTGCACGTGGTCGTCGCCGACCGCTGCGGGGAGGAGCGCGGTGTGCGCTGGATCGGCGGCAGCTTGATCTGCGCGGACACCGGCTACCTCCTCGCGGGTCCCGCCACGGCGACGGACGAGACCGCCGCCCCCGTCGTCCTGACCGCCGCACTCGACCCCGTCACGGCGCGGGACAAGTCGTTGGGTCCGCACAACGACGCGCTGCGCGACCGCAGGCCGGAGCTGTACCACCCGGACGGCTGACCACCTCCGGCGCTACGAGCGCGACCGCACGGCCAGGTACACGGCGCGGACGGCCAGCGTGCGTTCCACCTGTTCCACGACGGGCGCGAAGAACTGCTTGCGGTGCTCGGCGTCGCTCATCGAGATGACCGCGAAGTACATGCTCCCGAACCCGGCGAACAGGGTGGCGTTGCGCAGCAGCGCCACGGGAACGGTGGGCAGCCACCGCGCGTACGCCACCGGTCCGCCGATCCACTGCTCCGCGGTCTCGGGCAGCACCACGATCAGGCCGAGCACCACGAAGAACCCGAACAGCGCGAACCCGACCACCGCGGCCTGGACGAGCTGGCGCAGGGCGAGCATCAGCAGCAGGTTGCGCAGCTGGCGACCGGTCAGCTTCCCGGCCTCCACCGGTTCGGTGGGCGACACCCCCGCCAGCGGGGTGCCCTCGCACGCGGCCGACAGCACCGAGGGGCTCAGGTCGTGCTCCACGCGGCCGATCTCCTCGCGCAGGCGGGCCGCCGCGGCGAGCACCGTGAGCGCCACGAACAGCGCGACGATCAGGCTGAGCCGCGGCCAGTCGAGCCGGTTCATCGCCTGCCACAGCTCACCGGTGAAGAAGAGGAACAGCGTCACGAACAGCAGCGGCGGCAGCGCCCGGCCCAGCAGGTTCACGCTGGTGCGCAGGTCCTGCACCGTGTGGCGCACGGCGGCCTTCAGCAGCGGCACGAGCCCGTAGGTCGCGCCGAGCCCCGTCGCGGCGAACATCCCGGCGAAGAAGAGGGCGAGCTGCACCGGATCGCTGTCCGGGGTGTCCTCGATGGCCTCCTGGAGGACCGGCACCACCACGGGCACCAGGGCGTAGCCGACGAGGACCGCGATCGTGCGGTTGCGGGTGAAGACGGGCATCCGCCGCACGAACAGCGACAGCACGGCCGACACGGCGACCGTGCTGGCCAGGATCACCCCGAGCAGCACCCACCGCCCGTAGCCCGCGGCACCGAGGGGCACCAGCCACACGAGGCTGGCCACGGCGACGAACGCGAGCGTCGGCAACATCCTCAGCAGCACGTGCGAGAAGAACCCGTAGCCCTCGATCATCGTCGGCGCGCCCTGCTGGACGAACCACCGCTCGGTCCGCCGCACCAGGGGCTGCGGAGCCGTCATGCGCCGGAACACCCACCGCTCGTGCCGCCGCGTGGACGCGACCCCACCTCATCGTTCACGGCGCCAAGATAGCGATCTTCGAGCCGGTGCCGCCCAACAGGTCCCGCGGTCACGGCGTTGGTCCTCGCCGTCGCGTCCGGGGACCGGACCACCGGCCGGTCGCCACCGCGGACCCGACCCCCTGGGCGCGGGCTCCGCGATTCTGCGCGGATTGGGCGGGTGCTGGATCCACGGCCGCGAGGGTGTTGTCACGGCCGCTCGGACGCGGCGGACCCGGACACCGGCGAGAGCTGGTCGAACGGGTGAACCCCACGCGCGAAAAGAGGATGAGGTGAAGGCAATCAGAACGGCACTGGTCGCGGTGGCGACGCTGTTCGCCCTGGGCTCGACGGTGCTCGTCACCGTGCCCGCGGCGTCCGCCGGAACAGCGACGACGTCAGCCGTGGCACCGGAAGTGGCACCTCCCGCCCCGATGGCCACCCCGGCGGGCTGCGACGGTTTCAACCTGCCGAGCGCCACCCCGGTCTACTTCGCGAGCTACGACCCGTGGCTGGGGTTCAACGCCTGCACCCAGTGCGACTGGGACGCGACGTTGATGGCGTCCTTCGGCTACCGCACCTGGTGCTGGGAGACCGTCCGCGACGGCCAGCGAGCCGAGCTGTGGCTCGGATCGATCGTCCAGCTCGGCGGTGCCGGGGAAGTGGAGCGGTTCACCAGGGCCACCGAGGACCAACTGGCGGACCTCCGTCGCGCCGCCGCCGACGGCCGCGGGGAGCACCTGGGCGCCCGGTGAGGTCGAGCGCCTGCTCAGGACGTCCCCGGCCGTCCCGAGCAGGCGCCTCCTACTCGCAGGTCGCGGGTGCCACGGAGCAGAACTTCAGCTCCGGGTAGCGGGACGAGGGTCCGTTCAGCAGGCGTCGCGGCTCGCCGCGCAGGTGCTCGTCGAAGAAGGCCCCGGTGTAGGCCCTCGTGATCGCCGAGACGCGGGTCGCGGGCAGTGCGGCGCCGGTGTCGAGGCCGAGCTGTTCGGCCAGCAGGCCGACGTCGGTGAACGAGGCGTGCACGGCACCCGTCACGACGAGCCAGCGCTTCCACCCGGTCAGGTGCTGCCAGTCGCGCTCCCAGCTCGCGGCGGCGCCGCCGGTGCCGGGGGTGTACTGCGCCTCCCTGCCCAGGAAGAGGAACGGCCGCGGCAGGCCGCTGTCCGGGATCGCGGTCTGGGTGGTGCCGTCGACGTCGATCCCGGCCCGCAGCCGAGGGTCGGCCAGCAGGGCGGTGATGGTGCTCGCGCCTCCCGCGGAGTGGCCCGCCATCGCGATCCGGGACGGGTCGATCAGCCGGGCACCCCGCCACGCCGGGTCCGGACCGGTCAGCTCGTCGAGCACGAACGAGACGTCGGCCGCCCGGCCCGCCCCCAGCGCGTCCCAGAACGCCGGGTCGTGCGGGACCTCGCAGGACGCGCACGTGGTGACCCGCCCGTCGGGGAAGCTCGTGCCGACGCTCTCGTACGTGTGGTCGACCGCCGCCACCACGTAGCCGTGGCTCGCGAGGTCCTCGGCCAGCGAGGTGAGCGTGGCGCGGGACTTGGTGTAGCCGGGTGAGAGCACGACGAGCGGCAGCCCGTGCCACCGCCCGGCGGGCGGGGCGTCGGCGACGGCGTTGGTCCGCGTCGTGCTCAGCACGTCGAGCGGCACGCCGGTGATCCCGCCGTCCGCCAGCAGGAGTTCCGACTCCTCCGGCGTCATGTACCGGGCTCGCGGCCCGGCCGAGGACGACGCCGGGTACCAGAGGCTGACCATCAGCTCCCGCGCCCCGGCCTCGGGGACCCAGGGGTCGGGGCGGGAGGTGTCCGTCAGGTGCAGCGAGGTCGTGCCGACCGGGTGGCGGCCGGTCGGTTCGGGCAGGTGCGGCGCGGTCGCGGGCGTGGCCGCCGCGGACGTCGTGACGGTGAGGAGTCCGACGACGGCGGCGGCACCGCCGTGCCGGATGAGGCGTTGGAACACGGTTCGGGTCCCCCTGGGATCGGTTCGGTCGGGCGCCGCGAACGCTAGGCGCGCCCGCGGGTCCGCCGCGTCGGTCGGCCGGGGCATTTCCGGTACCGCGTCGGGATGACGTCGGGGTTCCGTCATCCTCGCGGCGTAGTCGACGGCCGTTGACCGAAACGAGAACGTGTTCTAGTTTGAGGGCGTCGCCCGGACGGCCGACCACCGGTGGGCCGACAGCGCGAGAGGCGGGGCACCCCATGCGGCACGGCATCGTCCTGTTCACCAGCGACCGCGGGATCACGCCGAGCGCCGCGGCGAGAGCGGCCGAGGCCGCGGGGTTCGACAGCTTCTCCGTGCCGGAGCACACGCACATCCCGGTCAGGCGGGAGGCCGTCCACCCCGGAACCGGCGACCGGACGCTGCCCGACGACCGCTACTCGCGCACGCTCGACCCGTGGGTCAGCCTGGCGACCGCCGCGACCGCGACGAGCCGCATCCGCCTGGCCACCGCGGTCGCGCTGCCCGTGGAGTCCGACCCGATCACGCTGGCGAAGACGATCGCGACGCTGGACCACCTCTCGGGCGGCCGGGTCACGCTCGGCGCGGGTTTCGGCTGGAACACCGACGAACTCGCCGACCACCACGTGCCCGCGGGGAAGCGGCGCTCGGTGCTGCGGGAGTACGTCGAGGCGATGCGGGCGCTGTGGACGCAGGAGGAGGCCTCCTACGCGGGCGAGTTCGTGAGCTTCGGGGCCTGCTGGGCGTACCCCAAGCCGGTGCAGCGGCACATCCCCCTGGTGATCGGCGCGGGCGGTGGGCCGAGGACGCTGGCGTGGATCGCGGCCAACGCCGACGGCTGGATGACCACGCCGACCGAGCGGGACGTGCCGGAGAAGATCGCGCGGCTGCGCGGGGAGTGGGCCGCCGCGGGTCGTGCGGGCTCACCGGAGGTGCACGTGCTGGCCACCGCGAAGCCGACCGCCGAACTGCTCGCGTCCTGGGAGGACGCCGGTGTCACGGAGGCGGTGTGGGGCCTGCCGGACCGGTCGCCCGAGGAGGTCGAGGCCTTCGTGGCCGGGCTCGCCGGACGGCTCGGGATCGGCTGAACCGACCGGGTCGGTCCACAGGGGACTCAACGGGCGTCGTCAACGCGACCACCACGCTCTCGCGGGTGCCGGGCGCCGGCCTCGCGGGCGTGCCGATCAGCGTCGTCGGCTCCTGCGCCGCCCCGTGCCCGCCGGGGATCGCGCTCGTCCCGCTCGGCGCGGTGCGCGTGGTGTTCGCCAGGGACGTGCGGCAGCTCCTTGTTTCGATACAGGTCTGCACTGTATTGTAATTGGCATGGGAATCGATGACCGCGCTCCCGGCAGACCGCGGAGCAGGGAGGCCGACGCGGCGATCCTGGACGCCGCGCTGGAGCTGCTGGTCGAGCGCGGCGCGGAGGCGGCCAGCATCGAGCAGGTCGCCCGGAGGGCCGGGGTCACCCGAGCCACGGTCTACCGGCGGTTCCCGGACAAGACCCGGCTCCTGGTCGCCGCGGTCGAGGCCGCCTACGGCAACCCCTCGCGGAGCCCGGAGATCCGCGACGTCGAGCAGCTGGTGGCCGGGTGGGGCCTCGTCCTCGCCGACCAGGGGCAGCGCCGTCTCCTGCGCCGCCTCTACGGGGCGATCGAGGACAACCCGGAACTCGCCCGCGCCTACCAGGACCGGTTCGGCCGCCACCGCGACGACGCCCGTCGTGCCGCGCTCGCCCGCGCCCGCGACCGGGGGCAGCTCCCCGCCGACAGCGATCCGGACGTCCTGCTGGACGTGCTCACCGGTGCGGTGTGGCAGCACCTGGCCGTCCGGCCGGACACCAGCACGGCGGACGAGGTCGAGGGGTACCTGCGCGCCGTGCTCCACCAGCTCGGCTACCGGCCCGACGCGGACCGGCGCCCGCCGGTCACGGGCGACCGGTAGCCCCCCGAACACCCGAGGACGAGGAGAAACGCCGTGCCCGCAGCCACCGTCGAAGCGCAGGAGCGAAGCAGGGCCTTCGCCCGCGTCATCGGCCCCTACGTCGCGACCTTCACCACCGTCTACGCGATCCGCCTCCCCGGAGGGCTGGACATCGTCGACGACCTGTTCGCCCAGCCCGCCCTGGTGCTGCTGCTCGGCGCCCTCATGCTCGGCGCGGGCCTGGTCGTCATCGGCGGCCACCGCAGCTGGCGCGGACCGCTCGCGGTCACCGTGTCGCTGTTCGGCTGGTTCGTCGCCCTGCGGGGGTTCCTGCTGATCGTCGCCCCGGCGGCGGTCGAGTCGGGCGCCCAGGCCACCCTGCTCTCGCCGACCGGGGTGGTCCTGGCCCGCGTCCTCTTCGGCGCGCTGGCCGTGATGGGCTTCCTGCTCACCTGCGCCGGGTGGTTCACCAAGCCGACCGCGTGAGCCCGCACCGGCGCGGTGGTCACCCGACGTCGGCGCCTACCCGATCCGCGCGATCATCTTCCCCGTCACGCGGCCGTGGAACATGTCCTGGAACGCGAACGGGATGGTCTCCAGCCCCTCGACGACGTGCTCGGCGTAGCGGGCCTCGCCGGACGCGACCGCCGGGGCCACCTCGGCGAGGAACTCCGGGTAGGCGTCGACGTGGTCGGGCACCGAGAAGCCGCGGACGGTGAGGTCCTTGTACAGCACGGCCCGCATCAGGTCCGGCAGGCGGTCCGGCCCCTCGAACCCGCCCGTCCGGGTGATCTGCGCCATGACGCCGCCCACCGCGAGCCGGGCGCCGGGGTTCAGGTGCGGCAGCAGCGCCGCCACCATGGGCGCGCCCACGTTCTCGTAGACCGTGTCGATCCCGTCGGGCACGGCGCGGGCCAGCTGCTCGGGGAAGTCCGGTGCCCGGTGGTCGACGGCGGCGTCCACACCCAGGTCCTCCAGGAGGTGGCGCGACTTCTCCGGCCCGCCCGCCACGCCCACGACCCGGAGACCCCTGAGCTTCCCGATCTGGGTGGCGGCCGAGCCGACGGCACCCGCCGCGGCGGTGACGACGAGCGTCCCTCCCGGCTTCGGCGTGACGATCCTGGTCAGCCCGACCCAGGCCGTGAGGCCCGTCATGCCCAGGATGCCGAGGTTCGCGGTCAGCGGCGCCGACCGGGGGTCGACCGGCCTGAGGTCGGAGCCGTCGGACACCGCGTACTCCTGCCACCCTGACGTGCTCGCGACGTGGTCGCCCACCGCGAACGCGGGGTGCTCGCTCGCCTCGACGACCGCGATCGTGAAGCCGAACACCAGGTCGCCGATGTCCAGCGCGGGCTGGTCGCTGTTGGCGTTGCCCATGATGATCCGGTTGTAGGGGTCGAGGGACACCAGGACGTTGCGCAGCAGCACCTGCCCCCGCGCCGGTACCGGCACCGGCCGCTCGACGACCTCGAAGTCACCCGGCCTCGGGTCTCCCTGCGGCCGGGCCGCCAGGACGATCCGCCGGTTCACGCGCTTGCTCATGGAGGTTTCCTCTCGTGCGGCTTCCCCCTCCAGTAACCGCGCCGGGAGCGGATCCAGCCAGGGTGCCCGCGTTCCCCGGTTGTGGCAGCACCCCCTCGGGATCGGCTCCACGCGGGCACAATCGGTGGTGTGAGCGACAGGCGGAACCAGCTGGGGGAGTACCTGACCGCGCGCCGCGGGCTGGTCACGCCCGAGCGGGTGGGCATCCCCGGAGGCGGTAGGCGGCGGGTGCCGGGGCTGCGGCGCGAGGAGGTCGCGATGCTCGCGGGCATCAGCGCCGACTACTACCTCGGGCTGGAGCGCGGACGGGACCGCAACCCCTCCGTGCAGGTCCTGGAGTCCCTCGCCCGCGTGCTCCAGCTCGGTGACGAGGAACTGGCCCACCTGCTGGGCCTGGCCTCCGACAAACCCCGGCGCACGCGCCGCGAGCCGGTCGTGGAGACCGTGCCGCCCGGTGTCGCCGCCCTCGTGGCGAGCCTGCCGCACCCGGCGTTCGTCGAGGGCCGCTACTTCGACGTCCTGGCCTCGAACCCCGTGGCCGTCGCGCTCTCACCGCGCCTGCGGGTGGGCGGGAACCAGCTGCTCGACGTGTTCCTCGACCCGGAGGAGCGGGCGCTCTACCCGGACTGGGAGGGCACCACCGACTGCTACGTCTCCAGCCTCCGGCGGGCCATCGGGTCGGACACCGACGACCCGCGCCCCATCGAGCTGGTCGGGGAGCTGACCCTGGCCAGCGCCCGCTTCCGCGAACTGTGGAACAGGCACGACGTCAGCGTGCAGCGCGGTGCGTGGTACGTGATCGACCACCCTGGGGTCGGCCGGATGAAGCTCAACCGCGAACGGCTGGGCGTCAGCGGGAGCGCGGGTCCGCACGTGGTCGTCTTCCACGCGGAGGCCCACTCGCCGGAGGCCGACGCGCTGGAGCTGCTGAGGATGACGGCGCTCACGCCCTGAGCACCGTGCCACCCCCGACCCCTGCCGACCGCCCGGCCCGCTGTCGTCGCGGGGCTCAGCCCGCCTGGGCGACGGCGGCACCGACGTAGGTGCCGGGGTGCGTCGCGCCGTCCTGGAGCACCACGTTGCCGAGCGTCCACACGAAGGCCTGCGTGTCGGTCGTGTTCGGCGGCGTGACCTGCAGCGAGGAGACCTCCCAGCCGGACGCGTCGGTCGTGGGCAGGTACGTGAGGTAGCTGGTCGCCGCCGTGCCGGGCGCCAGCGTCAGCGGCACCACCGGGTCGTCGGTGCGGCTGAGGTCCCACGTCCTGCCGTCGGCACCGCCCAGCCGCACGCCGGGGAAGCCGCGCAGGACGCAGTCGGTCGCCCCGGAGTTCACCATCGTCAGCGCCACCCTCGACTGCGTCCTGTCCGACGGCAGCGGCTCCCCGACCGTCACGGTGACCTGCCGGCAGTCCTGCGCCGAGGTGGACCCGGCGGTGCCGCCGGTGAGCGCCTTGGCGCCGCTGGTGGGGGTGGAGGAGGTGGCGCTCGGCCCGTGGGTCCGGCCGCCACCGCTCGACGCACCCGTGGAGCAGGCCGACACGGCGGCGACGGCCGCCACGGCCACGATCGCGGCGGAACCCCTGACAACCATCGTGCTGCGCATGGCACATCCCCTTTGAGCGTCGTGATCGAACCTGTGCGGGAGAAGATGTTCGAGAACCCGGTTCGGATGCTTTCGAGTGATATGGATCACGCCGGACAACTTCTCCTGGTTCAATTCGTCGGTAGTGCGTCCGTGCAGCTCAGGGGATTCCGAATAGAGGTTTCGGCGATCAGCCCGTCTCGAATGATGCGATGAGATCGGGGCGGACGCGGCGCATTGGTGCTCTCCGGGTAATTCGACGGAAAATAGGGTGTGAAAACTCGTCAGCCGGTTCTCGCGCCGTCGCCACGGGGTCCCGGCGGCACGTGATCCGCGATCCCGAAGTACATTCCGAACACCGGGTCCCCCCCGGCCGCGCCGGCGAAAGGCACAGGCACATGACTGACATCGTCTTCCGTCGCGGCCGGGTCGTGGACCCCGCCTCCGGTCACGACGCCGTCGCGGACGTGCACGTCCGCGACGGCCGCGTCGAGGCGGTCACCGCCGACCTCGGCCCGGTGGAGGGCGCGACCGAGATCGACGCGGAGGGGCTCGTGGTCGGGCCGGGCTTCGTCGACCTGCACAGCCACGTGCACTCCGTGGCCGGGCACCGGCTCCAGGCGATGGACGGCGTCACGACCGCGCTCGACCTGGAGGCCGGTCTCATGCCGCTGCGGCGCGCGTACGCCGACGCGGCGGCCGACGGGCGTCCCCTGAACCACGGCTTCTCGGCGTCCTGGACCGGTGCGCGGGCCAGGGTCCTGGCCGGGGTCGAGCCCGACGCGAGCCGCGGCGGGATGCTGTCCGTCCTCGGTGTGCCCGCCTGGCAGGCGACCTCCACGCCCGAGCAGCTCGACCGGTGGCTGGGCGTGCTGGAGGGGGAACTGGCCGACGGCGCGCTGGGCATCGGCGTGCTGATGGGGTACGCGCCGCACTCGGACCCGGCCGAGTTCGTCGCGGTGGCCCGCCTGGCCGCCCGCGCGGGCGTGCCCACCTTCACGCACGTGCGGGAGATCGTGGAGGCGGACCCGTCGACCCCGGTCGACGGCAGCGAGGAGATCGCGGTCGTGGCGGCCGAGACGGGGGCCGCCATGCACCACTGCCACGTGAACAGCACCTCCCGGCGGCACGTCGACCGGGTGCTGGCCACCCTGGACGGGGCTCGCGCCGCGGGCTCGCGGGTCACGGTGGAGGCCTACCCCTACGGCGCGGGCAGCACCGGCGTCGGCGCGTACTTCCTCGAACCGGAGCGGCTCGCCCGCTGGGGCATGACCCCGCGCGACATCACGATCCTGCGGACCGGTGAGCGCGTCGCCGACGAGGCGAGGCTCCGGGAGCTGCGCGCCACCGACCCCGGCGCGGCCTGCGTCCTGGCGTACCTCGACGAGGACAAGGCCGTCGACCGGGAGCTGCTCCTGCACTCGCTGGCGTTCCCGGACTCGATCGTCGCCAGCGACGCCATGCCGGTGGTGTGGCCCGACGGGACCAGCGAGAGCCTCCGGTGGCCCCTCCCCGCGGGCGGGAGCACCCACCCGAGGACGGCGGGGACGTTCGCCAAGTCGTTGCGGCTCATGGTCCGCGAGACGGCGACGTGGACGTGGTCGGAGGCGTTCCGGAGGTGCTCCTACCTCCCCGCGCGCGTCCTGGACGACGTGGCCCCCGCGATGCGCGCGAAGGGCAGGCTCTCGCCCGGCGCGGACGCCGACGTCGTCGTGCTGGACCCGCGGTCGATCACCGACAACGCCACCTACTTCGACTCGGTGCGCCCCTCGACCGGCGTGCGGCACCTCCTGGTCGGTGGCACCCCGGTGGTGCGCGACGGGGTGCTCGACCCGACCGCGTTCCCCGGCAGGCCCGTGCGGGGCGAACCGCGCTGAGCACGGCCGCGGCGCGCGGACCCTCGTGGTGGGGTCAGCGCAGCCCCTCGGCCACCTTCCGCAGGCCGTCCTTGATCAACCGCCCGTACTCGTCGTCACCGAGGGCGTCGATCGTGGCCCGCGCCTCGTCGAGGTGCTCGCGGGCGCGGTCGAGGTCGCCCAGCTTGCGGTAGCACTCGCTCAGGTTCAGGTGCAGCGACGGGTACAGGCCCGCGACCGTGAGCGGCACCCCGGCTTCCGCCACCCGCTCGTCGGTCAGCAGGGCGACGGCCGCCAACGCCCGCAGGTCCCAGACCAGCTCCTCGCGCACGTCGTCCTGCACGTCGGCCATCGAGTGCGCGAGCGTGCAGACGTGCAGGGGATCACCCCGCTCGCCGCCGATCTCCTCCCAGAGCCGCGCGAACGCCAGCCGAGCGGCGTCCCGGTCACCCCCGTGGCCGAGCTGCGCCGCCTCGCCGATCCGGACGAGCGTCGGCTCCGTGATCATCGGCAGTCCCCCCGGTCCCGTTCGCGGCGAGGATCGTACCGACCCGCCGGTCGCGGGTGCCACCCCCGCCGGCAGGCGCGAGCGAGACGGCCGCACACGATGGAGTGATCATCTTCTCGGCGGCGGCGAGCCGGCTGGCACGCGCGTCGGCCGGTGAGGTCCAGTGCTGCCGCACAGGGACCCGCCGCGGCGGCGTTCGGGAGCGGAGAAGGGACCGGAAGGCGTGGTCGACCACACAGCCGTGCTCATCGTGGGCGCGGGGCCGGCGGGGCTGGTGCTGGGCAACCTGCTGCGGGCGGAGGGGATCGAGACCCTCGTCGTCGAGCGGGCCGAGGCGGAACGGGTGCGCGCCAGGGCGAGAGCGGGGTTCCTCGGCCCGCACAGCGCCAGGGTGCTGGCGGAGCACGGGCTCGGTGCCGGGATGCTCCACGGAGGACGGTCGCACGGAACGTGCGCGTTCCGCGACGGGAACGGCGAGTTCGAGCTGGACTACGCCCGGCTGGGCCGCGGCGAGTCGCACACGGTGTACCCGCAGCAGGACCTCGTCACCGACCTGATCGCGGAGTACCTCGACCGGGGCGGCGAGCTGAGGTTCGGCGTCACCGCCACCGCCGTGGACGCGCGGACGGCCACGATCGCCTACCGCGACGCGACCGGCACCGGCCGGCTGAGCGGCCGGTTCCTCGCCGGGGGCGACGGCGGCAACGGCGTGACGCGGCGGGCCGTGCCCGCGGCGGCGGCCCGGTACCGCCAGGACCACGGGGTGGCCTGGCTCGCGGTGCTCGCCGAGGCCCCGCAGAGCATGGCGGCGGTCACCTACGCCGTCCACGACGACGGGTTCGCCGGCCACATGGCGCGCAGCCCCGAGGTGACGCGCTACTACCTCCAGGTACCGCCCGACGACGATCCCCTGGCCTGGACGGACGACCGGGTCTGGGCCGCACTGGACACCCGGATGCGGACCGCCGAGTTCGGCCCGCTGCGCCGCGGCAGGATCACCGAACGCCGGATCGTGCACCTGCGCTCCGAGGTCGTCGACCCCCTCCAGCACGGCCGGATGTTCCTCGTCGGCGACGCGGCGGGCGCGATCAGCCCGGCGGCTGCCAAGGGCGCCAACCTGGCGATCATGGAAGCCGAACTGCTGGCCCGCGCGCTCGTCGACGCCCTGGTCCGCGACGACCACGCCGCGCTCGCCGCGTACTCGCGCACCTGCCTGCCGCGCATCTGGCGGGCGCAGGAGTTCTCGCGCTGGATGATCGAACTCCTGCACGCCCCCGCGGCCGGCACCGCCGACGCGGCCTTCCAGCACGCACTGCGCCGCGCCCGGCTCGACGGCCTGCGCGACTCCCGCGCCCACCAGAACCTCTTCGCCGAGAACTACACCGGCATCTGATCGAACGGGGAACCACCATGATCACGACAACACCACCGCTGCTCGCGACAGCCGACCTCGTCCGCGTCAGCGCGGCGATCGACCTGCTCGGTGCCAACGACACCGCGTCGGTCCTCGCCGCGGCCCTGCCATCGCTGGACGAGGAGCACCGCGCCACCCTGGCGGGGCACGTCACCGTCGACCACGTCGCACTGCTGGTCTTCCCGGACACCCTGGAGGGACTGGCCGACGAGCTGGCCGCGCGGGGGATCCGGACCGGCGCGATGACGCCGAGCGTGGTCGTCCGCGAACGGCTGAGCAGCCGGTACGGCGTACCGCAGCACGAGCTTGAGGTCGGCATCCTGCGCGCCCCGATCGCCGACCGCACCGGTCTGCCGCGCGAGCTGGAGATCTTCGCGGTGGCGACGCCACCGGGGCTGGAGCACATCGCCGAGGACGAGCGCGAGCACGGCAGGGAGAACCACGTCGCGCTGACAGTCCGGCGACCCGATCCGGTGCTGCTGAGCGGACTGCGCGCGACCATCGCCACCGCGATGCGCCCGGACGGCGGCGGCCACAACGGCTACGAGAACTCCACCGTCCTCTACTTCCGCGACGCGCACGGCACCGACCCGGCGTTCCACAGGCTGGAGCTGGTCTGCGCGGGCCGGTTCCCGAGCCTGCTCGCCACCCACCGGCGCGAGTCGTGCGCGGGCACCGCGCTGCTGCACCTGTTGACCGGGGCGTGGGCGACGCAGGCCATCGCGACCGCCGCCGAACTCCGGCTGCCCGACCACCTCGCCACGATCGACGACCTGCCGGGCCTCGCCACCGCCACCGGGGCCGACGAGCACAGCCTTGGCAGGCTGCTGCGCTACCTCGCGGCGCTCGGCGTCGTGCACACGTCGGGAGACCGCCACGGCCTCACCGAACTCGGCGCGCTGCTGCGCTCCGACCGCACGGGCTCGATGCGCCCGCTCGCGCTGATGTACGGCGGCCCGTTCTACCGCTCGTTCGCCGCGCTGCCCGACGCCGTCCGCAGCGGCGGCGAGTCCTACGCGAAGGTCTTCGGCGCCCACCACTTCGAGCACATGGCGGCCGACCCGGACCTCGCCGAGCTGTTCCACCGGTCGATGGCCGCGGGCGACGCCATGTTCGAGGGCGTCACCGGGGTCTTCGACTTCTCCGGAGCGCGCACGGTCGTCGACGTGGCGGGCGGCAACGGTGAACTGCTGCACCGGGTCCTGTGCGCCAACCCCGCGCTGCACGGCGTCCTGATGGACCGCCCGCACGCGCTGGCCGCGGCGCGGACGCGACTGGCCGACGTCGCCGACCGCGTCACCCTGGTGCCCGGCGACTTCACCGAGTCCGTTCCCGGCACCGGTGACGTCTACCTGCTGTCCCGCGTGCTGCACGACTGGGACGACGAGCGGTGCCGCGCGATCCTGGCCACGGTCGCGCGGGACGTGCCCGCCCACGCCGACCTGCTGGTGCTCGAACGCCTGCTCCCGGAATCGGGGGCCGTCGACTCGCTGGCCGTTCCGTGGGACGTCCACATGCTGTGCAACACCGGGGGGCGCGAGCGCACCGCCTCCCACTACCGGGCGCTGCTGGCCGACGTGGTCGAGACGCACGCGCTGCCGCTGGACGCGCACCTCGTGCACGCCCGCCGCCGCGGCTAGCGCTCCAGCCGCGCCGGTGCCGAGGCCGTCGTGACGCCGTGGTGGTCGAGCGCTTCCCGCAACCGGCCCTGCTCGTGCGCTCCCACCAGGTCGGACGCGATGTCCCGCAGCTTGCGGTTGGACGTCTGCGACGCCGTGCGCAGCAGGGCGAAACCGCCGTCGGTGTCGCAGGAGAAGTGGCGCATCAGCAGGCCCTGCGCCAGACCGATGGTGTGGCGGGTGCTGAGCGCCGTCGTCAGGTGCCGCACCATCCGCCCGCTGCGGTGCAGCACCTCGATGTTGTCGAGGGCGACCCCGGCGTGCAGGGCGATCAGCATGATGACGTCGTAGGAGTGCTCGGTGAACCGGCGCGGTTCGCGGGACAGCAGGGTCACCGCCGCCGCGGGCGCGCGTTCGGTGGGCAGGGGGAGCACCAGGCAGCCGCGGTGGCCGTGCGCCGCCAGCCCCGAGGAGAACCGCGGCCACCGCTGGTCCTCGGCGGTGTCGTCCAGTCGGCGCGGCTCGCCGTAGCGGAGCACCTCGTGGATCGGGTTCTCGTCGGTCGCGACGGTGAGCGGCGCCTGGCCCGTGCTGACGGCGACCTCGAAGCCGTCGTCGCTGCTGACCGCCAGGAACGCCAGGTCGCAGCCCGCCACGCTGGCGACCAGGTGGTCGGTGAACCGGCGCGCGACCGCCTCGTGGTCCTCGTCCTCGACCAGCCTGGTCATCTCCGCCAGCTCGGAGGCCAACTCCGGCACCGAGACATCCGGTTTGGTGGTCATCAACGCACTCCTCGGCGGTGCGGCCCGCCGATCGGCGCTCGGCGGGGCAACGGGTGGAACCGGGATGCTGCGCTGTTGAACACCCACCGGCCGCCCAGCTTAGTGGCGCGGTCGTGTGGGGGCCTGCCGGGTGCCGCACACTCGGACGCAGCGACCACGCGGAGGGAAGACCTGTGAGCACGGACGGCATCGCCGACTCCTACAACGACAACAGCGTGCTCTTCCGGGTGCTGGAGCAGGCCGGGTGGGGTGACCTGGTCAACGTCGGCCACCTGACCTGGCCGACGCTGCCGCTCGCGCTGGGCGGCCTGGGGTGGTTCCAGCGCAGGCTGGTCCGCCGCTCGCTAGCGCTGCTCGACGCGCGGCCGGGTGAGGTCGTGCTGGACGCGTGCTGCGGGCGCGGGTACACCACGGCGCGGCTGGCGCGGCAGGGCTGCCGGGCGCTCGGCGTGGACGTCCAGCCCGAGCAGGTCGCCGAGGCCAGGACGCGGTTCGGGCACGTGCCCGGCGCCCGGTTCGCCGTCGTGGACGTCACCGCGCCCCCGGCCGTCGCGGGTGGGGTCGAGCTGTCCGACGGGGCGGTCGACCGCGTCCACTGCCTGGAAGCCGCGTTCCACTTCGGGGCGGCCGGTCGGCGCGCGTTCCTGGCCGAGACCCACCGGCTGCTGCGTCCGGGGGGCAGGCTCGTGCTGGTCGACTTCACGTGGCGGGACCCCGATCCCACGACGATCACCGCGCTCGACCCGGACGGGCTCGTCCGCGGCACGTGGCACTTCGAGGAGTTCGAACCGCTCGACCGCTACCTCACCACCGCGGCCGACGTCGGGTTCGCCGTGCGCGCGGCGCACGACTGGACGCCGCACGCGCTGGCCCACTACGGCCGTGCGGTGCCGGTGCTGCGGCGGGTGCTGTCCACGCGGGCCGGGCGCCGGGCGGTGGTCCGGTTCCGCCCCGCGTTGGCCGGTCTGTCCACTGCGGACTGGGCGCACCTGGTCAGGGTCCTGGACGCGCACGTGGCCGCGCTGGTCGAGCCGTGCCGCTACACGGCGCTCGTGCTCGACAAACCCGTGTGACGAATCAGCTCCGCCCGAACGACCGGCCGCCGGGCAGCGCGTCACACCAACCGGTGATCACTGGCCGGCACCGCCACGTCCGGCACCGCCGCGACCTACGCTCCCGCCATGGCCACCCCCACGCCACCGCTGCTCGCCCGCGTCGTGACGGAAGTGTTCGCGCCGTGGGTCCTGGTGTTCAGCCTGCCGGGTCTGGTGGCGTGGCACGCGACCCGCAGCGTGGTGCCGTCCGTGGTGTGGGGTCTGGTGATCGGCGTCACCGGCTCCCTGCTGCCGATGGTCGTGGTGGTGCTGGGGGCGCGGCGCGGCCGGTGGCACGGCCACCACGTGACCGACCGGGAAGGCCGCCTGGTCCCCCTGCTGACGTGCGTGCTGTCGCTGTGCGCGTGCGTCGCCGCGCTCGTGCTCGGCGACGCGCCGGACCGGGTCGTGGCGCTGGTGCAGTCGATGCTGCTCAGCGCCGTGGTCGGTGTCGCGGTCACGTTCGCCGCACCGGTGCCGGGCGGGTGGGGGTGGAAGGTGTCGGTGCACGCCGCTGTCTCCTCGGGAGCGGTGGCCGTGGCGGTGGTGGTGTTCGGGGCGTGGGCACTGGTGTTCGCGCCCGCCGTCGTGCTGGTCGGCTGGTCGCGGGTGGCGTTGGGGCACCACACGGTCGCGCAGGTCGTCGGCGGCGTGGTGCTGGGGTCGGTGGTGGGTGGGCTGTCGTTCTGGGGGCTGACGTGACCGCGGCGGGTCAGGGGCGGTTGCCCGTGGGGATGGTGATGAGGGTGGTCGTCGGCGAGGAGACCTTGTTGAGGAACAGCATCGCCAGCGCGCGGATGAACTGGTCGAACACGTAGAACCCGACGGGCACGACGGGGATCAGCCCCTCGCGGAACGCGATGTAGGCGGGCCACCCGGTGCGGACCAGCGCCGCCGCCGCGAGGTCGCGGCGCAGGCCGAGCCAGTCGCCGATCGCGTCGCTGAGCACGTAGCGCACGAACTCGTTGATGAACCCGCGGGTGACGCCGAGGTCGATCTGCGCGGTGAGCCCGAGCAGGTCCTCGGCCAGCTCCCGGCCCTCGAAGGAGGGGGCCAGGATCGGGGTGAGCACCTGCGCGGCCTGCGCGTCGGCGGCGGCCCACGTCTGGGGGATGAACTCGTCCCGCACGCCGAGCAGGTGGATGGCGACCTGCCACATGTGCAGGAAGGCGTCCTCCTCCGCGGCCGTCATCGGGACGCGCCACTCGACCAGCTTGCGGTGCACGAAGGTACCGAGGCTGTGGAAGGTGACCAGGATGTCGCCGTTGCTGATCGGGATGCCGTTCTGCTCGTCGGCGACCGCCGACCAGTGCGGCGACCGGGGGAGCAGGTGCCGCACGGCGGCGTGCACCAGGCGCGTCTTGTTGGCCGTGACCACGAACTGGCCGCTCGGTTCGAACGCGTTCAGGTCGCTCAGGTCGTAGCCGAAGGTGAAGGTCTTGGCCGCGCGGTCCTGCATGTCGGCTCCGCCCGCGGACCAGTACACCGACTTGGCCTCGCGCGGGATCACCGTGCTCATGATGCCGCTGCCGAGGCCGTACAGCATGAACAGGTAGGTGTCCTTGCGCCGGTTGAAGTCGGCGGCGAGGCGCAGCTTGGCGCGGTCGGCCCAGGAGGGCAGGGTGTTCGCCCGCTGGAGGTGGGTGGCGAGGTCGGTCGGCAGGCCGCTGGGCAGCGGGTCGTTGTTGTCGACCCACGGGCGCATCGCGGTGTTGACCGCCGGGACCCGGCCGGTGTCGAGGAGCGTCGCCATGATCCGGTCGATCTCGTCGTCCCACACCCACCACGGGTCGGCACCGGCCGCTGAGGCCCCCGCCGGGGAGGCCAGGGCCGGGGCAACGCCCGCCACCCCGACCAGACCCAGCGCGACGCCGAGTGAAAGTACGTTCCTACGGCTGAGATCGCTCATTTACATACCTAACTTCCCTGGTAGGTATATGCAGTTGAGGCAAGGGTTTTTGCCGTACTGGAGCTGTTGAGACTCTTGATCCGAGACGAGATTTCTCGTTAACATATCGAAGCTGGCTGCCCGTCGGCAAGGGCATCTGCCAGGTAACCCGAACCGGTCCGCTACTCCAGAGGAGCCCGCATGGCCAGGGAACAGGTCCGGATCGCGGCGCCCGAGCGCGCCACGGCGGCGGCTTCTCGACCGGGGTGGGTGACCGACGAGGTGGTCGCCCGCTGGTGCGCGTGGGTGCGCCGGGACGTGACGCGGCACGGGGGGCCCGCACCGGAACCGGTGACCGCCGTCGCGCCCTACGACCTGTCGCCGACCGCGTCCGTCCCCGCCTGCGCACCGGCCGACGTGGAGTTCGCGGTCGCGGCGGCCGGGAAGGCGCAGCGGGAGTGGGCCGCGACGTCGGCCGCGCGCCGCCGCGAGGTCGTGCTCGCCTTCCACGACCTGCTGCTGCGGCGGCAGGAGCAGGTGCTCGACCTGGTCCAGTGGGAGACGGGCAAGGCCCGCTACCACGCCTGGCAGGAGGTGGCCCAGGTCGCGGCCATCGCCCGGCACTACGCGCGCCGCGCCCGGCACTACCTGGCACCCCGCCGCGTGCGCGGGATGGTGCCCGGCCTGACGAAGGTCAGGGAGGTGCGGGTGCCCAAGGGTGTCGTCGGCGTCATCTCGCCGTGGAACTACCCGCTCTACCTCGGGGTCGGTGACGTGCTGCCCGCGCTGCTCGCGGGCAACGCCGTCGTCTCGAAGGCGGATTCCCAGACCGCGCTGACCGTGCTGTGGACCAGGGCGCTGATGGCCGAGGCTGGCCTGCCGGACGACCTGTGGCAGGTCGTGACCGGGTCGGGGTCCGTGGTGGGGACGGCACTGGTCGACGCGGTCGACTTCGTGTGCTTCACCGGCTCGACCGCCACCGGTCGCGCGGTGGCGGAGCGCGCGGCGCGGCGGCTCGTCGGCGCGTCCCTCGAACTGGGCGGCAAGAACCCGCTGATCGTGCGGGAGGACGCCGACGTCGCCGCCGCGGCGGCGGGCACGGCGGTCGCGGCCTTCACCAACAGCGGGCAGATGTGCGTCCACGTCGAACGCGTCTACGTCCACGAGGCGGTCCACGACGCGTTCCGCGACGAACTGGTGCGGATCACCGGGGCGCTGCGGCTCGGGCGGTCCTACGACTACTCCTCGGACATCGGGTCGCTGGTCTCGCCCGCGCGGCTGGCCGCCGTCGAGGCGCACGTCCAGGACGCCGTGGCCAAGGGGGCGAGGGTGCTCGTGGGCGGCCGTGCGCGGCCGGACGTCGGCCCGCTGTTCTACGAGCCGACGGTGCTCGACGGCGTCACGCCCGACATGGCCGTCTTCGCGGAGGAGACGTTCGGCCCGGTGGTCTCGCTGTACCCCTACGCCGCGGGCGGCGACCCCGTCGCGCTGGCGAACCTCGGGACCTACGGCCTGTCGGCGTCGATCTGGTCGCGCGACAGCCGCGAGGCGCACCGGCTGGCCGAGCGGATCCGCTCCGGGGCGGTCAACATCAACGACGGCGCCGCCGCCGCGGCGGGCAGCGTCGAGGCGGGCATGGGCGGCATGGGCGACAGCGGGCTCGGCAGGCGCCACGGGGCCGAGGGGATCCGCAAGTACACCGACAGCCGGACGATCGCCGCGCAGCGGCTCAGGCCGCTGGGTCCACCGCCGACGTCGTCCGCCGCCGGTTTCGTGCACCGCACCAACCGGCAGCTCGTCCTGCTGCGCCGCCTGGGGCTGCGGTGAACGGCGCCGGGGAGTCGGTGCGGCAGCGGTGGTCGGACCTGCGCACCGCGCCGGGCCCGGTCGACCCGCGCCTGCTCGACGCCCTGTGGGCGGACCTCGACGTCGTCGACGCGTCGTCGGTCCTCGGTTCCTGGCGGGGTTTCGCCTTCCCGACCGGCCACCACGTCGAGCGGATGCTGACCAGCAGCCGGTGGTACGGCAAGCGCTTCACCGCGCTGGACGACGCCCAACCGCTGATCTGCCAGGCCCTGGACGGCAGCCTCTACTCCGACACCGCCGCGGGCGGTGGCGAGGCCAGCCTGTGGAACGTCGAGTTCCGCGGTGAGGTCACCGCCACGATGGTCTACGACGGCATGGCCGTCCTCGACCACTTCAAGCGGGTGGACGACAACACCCTGATGGGCGTGATGAACGGCAAGCCGAGCCTCGTGCTCGGCGGCGGTGGCGAGCACTTCTACTTCGGCCTGGAACGCGAGTGAGGACCTCGGTCCTGCTCTCGCGCGGCTCCGCGCCCAGCGAGGTCGTCGAGGCCGAACTGGACGGTCCGCGCCCGAACGAGGTGGTCGTCCGGATCGAGGCGGTTGGGGTGTGCCACACCGACCTCAGCACCCGGCGGGCGCTCGGGAACCGGCCCGCGGTGCTGGGCCACGAGGGGTGCGGGGTCGTCGAGCGGCGGGGCGCGGACGTCGCCTCCCCGGCGGTGGGGAGCCGGGTGGTGATCTCCTTCGCGTCCTGCGGCGGGTGCGGGTCGTGCCGAGCGGGCCTGCCCGCGCACTGCGCGTCGGCGACGGCGCTCAACGGCTCGGGGCGGCGGCCCGACGGGTCGCCGACGATCCTGGTCGACGGTGAGCCGGTGTTCGGGGCGTTCTTCGGGCAGTCGTCGTTCGCCGCGGCGGCGGTGGCCGACGCCCGGTCCTGCGTCCCGGTCGGCGACGTGCCGCCGGAGGTCGCCGCGCCGCTGGGGTGCGGGTTCCTGACCGGTGCAGGCGCGGTCCTCAACGTCCTGCGCCCCGTGCCCGGCGACCGGCTGCTGGTGGTCGGCTGCGGGGGAGTGGGCGCCGCCGCGGTGCTGACCGCCCTGTCCGACGGCGTCGAGGTCGTCGTGGTGGAGCCCGTCGCGGCCCGCCGCGACCTCGCCGCGCGGTTCGGGGCCACGGCCGTCGCGTCCCTGGACGACCCGGTGCCGGAGGTGACCCACGCGCTCGACACCACGGGCCGCCCCGAGGCCGTCCCCCGAGCGCTGGGTCTGCTGCGACCGCGCGGTGTGCTGGCCCTGGTCGGGCTCGGGCCCTCGCGGGCGACCCTCGACGTGCGGTCGCTGGTGCTGCGCGGGCTCCAGGTGCGCGGGTGCGTCGAGGGCGACGCCGAGCCGTCGATCCTCGTGCCCGAACTCCTCCGGCGGTACCGGCGGGGCCGCCTCCCCCTCGACCACCTGGTGACGACGTACCCGTTGGCCGACTTCGACCGGGCGGTCGCCGACCAGCGGGCGGGCGCGGCGCTGAAGCCGGTGCTCCTGCCGCCCCGGTGAACCCCGAGCACGAGAGTTCTGGATTGGAGTCCGGATGACCAGTGTCTTCCCCACCGAGCGGTCGCTCTACGACGACGACCACGAACTGCTGCGCGACACGGTCCGCGCCTTCGTCGACAAGCACGCCGCTCCCCACGCCGAGCGGTGGCGGGCGGAGGGCAAGGTCGACCGCGAGCTGTTCGAGGAGGCCGCCAGGGCGGGCATCCTCGGCTTCACCATCCCCGAGGAGCACGGCGGCGGTGGCATCACCGACTACCGCTTCAACGCGGTGATCGGTGAGGAGTTCTCGCGCAACCCGGTGTCGGACGGGCTCGCGGGAGTGGCGCTGTCCAACGACATCGTGGTGCCCTACTTCACCGATCTGACCGACGACGAGCAGAAGGCCCGCTGGCTGCCGGGCATCGCCGCGGGCAAGCTCATCGTCGCGGTGGCGATGACGGAACCGGGCACCGGGAGCGACCTGGCCGGGATCGCCACCACCGCCGTCCGCGACGGGGACGACTACGTCGTCAACGGCAGCAAGGTCTTCATCTCCAACGGGCAGAACGCCGACCTCGTGGTCACCGCCGTCCGAACCGGACCCGACCGGCACCGCGGGATCAGCCTGCTGGTCGTCGAGGCCGACCGCGAGGGCTTCTCGCGCGGGCGCAACCTGGAGAAGATCGGCCTGCACGCCCAGGACACCAGCGAGCTGTTCTTCCAGGACGTGCGGGTGCCCGCCGCCAACCTGCTCGGCGAGGAGGGGTCGGGTTTCCTCGGCCTGATGCGCAACCTGCCGCAGGAGCGGATCTCGATCGCCGCCAACGCCGTGGCGTCCGCCGAGGGCGTGCTGGAGCGCACCCTGGCCTACGTCAAGCAGCGCACGGCGTTCGGCAAGCCGATCGGGTCCTTCCAGAACACCCGCTTCGAACTGGCCGAGATGGTCACGGCCGTGCGGGTGAGCCGGTCCTACGTGGACGACCTGCTCGCCAGGCACGTCCGCGGCGAACTCGGCGCGGCCGACGCCGCGGCGGCGAAGTTCTGGACCACCGAGCAGTACGTCGACGTCGTCGGGCGGTGCCTGCAACTGCACGGCGGGTACGGGTACATGACCGAGTACCGCATCGCGCACGACTACCTCGACTCGCGCATCAGCACCATCTACGGCGGCACCACGGAGATCATGAAGGAGATCGTCGGCCGGGACCTGGGCCTGTAGGTCCCGGCCGGCGGCCTCAGACGCGTTCCCGCACCCGCTCCTCGTCCAGGGTGCGGAGCGCGCCCTTCACGACCTTCCCGCCCGCGTTGCGGGGGAGCGCGGCGACCACCGCCAGGTCCTTGGGCATCTTGAAGGAGGCGAGCCTGCCGTCGAGGAACCCGATCAGGTCGTCCAGGCCGAGGTCGGCCCCCGGCACGACGGAGACGAACGCGACCGGGACCTGGCCCCAGCGCTCGTCCGCCCTGCCGACCACGGCGACCTCCGCCACCGACGGGTGCTCGACGATGGCGTGCTCCAGTTCGGCGCAGTAGATGTTCTCCCCGCCGCTGATGATCATGTCCTTCTTGCGGTCGACCACCCAGACGAAGCCCTCGTCGTCCTGCCGCACCAGGTCGCCGGAGTGGAACCAGCCGCCGGCGAACGCCTCCGCGGTCTCCTTCGGCTTCCGCCAGTACCCCTTCGTCACGGTGGGCCCCCGGTAGACGATCTCGCCCACCTCGCCGGGGGCGACGTCCCGCATGGAGTCGTCCACGACGCGGTACTGGACGGTCGGGATCGCCCTGCCCACGGAGCCGAGCTTGCGCACCGAGTCCTCCCCGCTGAGCACGCAGGTGATCGGCGAGGTCTCGGTCTGGCCGAACACGGCCACGTTCACGGCGCCGGGGAACTTCTCGGCCATGGCGAGCAGCGTCGCCCGGCTCGCGGGCGCGGCGCCCCAGCTGATGATCCGCAGCTTCAGGTCGCGCTCGGCGACGTCCGGCTGCGCGCAGAGCAGGTCCCACTGCTGGGGGACGTTGAACACGACGGTGGCGCCCTCGCGCTCGTAGGCGTCGAGCACCGCCCTCGGGTCGAAGGCGCCCAGCGGGTGGATCACGACGGTGCTGCCGAGGAGGAAGTTAGCCACGATCGAGCCCAGGCCCGCGATGTGGAAGAACGGCGCGGTCAGGAAGGCCACGTCGGAGTCGTCGACCATCGTCATCGCCCGGATGCAGGTGAGCGCCTGCAACTGGAGGTTGCGGTGGGACAGCATCACCCCCTTGGGCTCCCCGGTGGTGCCCGAGGTGTACATGATCAGCGCCGTCGACTCCTCGCTGACGTCGGGCAGCTCCATCGGCTCGGCGCCCGCCAGGAACTCCTCGTAGGCGAGGCGGCCGTCGGTCGCGCCCGACCCGCCGACGACGACCACCGTGCCGATCGACGCGGCGAACGGGGCGGCGTCGAGCAGCGGCAGCAGGCGCTCGTCGACGACGACGGCCGACGGCTCGCAGTCGACCAGGACGTGGTCCAGCTCCAGCGGCGCGAGCCGGAAGCTGAGCGGGACGGCCATGGCGCCCAGGCTGTTCGCCGCGAACACGCTCTCCACGAACCACGGGTGGTTCAGGGTCAGCAGCGCCACCCGGTCGCCCTCGCCGACACCCCGGTCCGCCAGGGCGGCGGCCAGCCTCAGCGACCGCCGCGACAGCTGGGACCAGGTCGTGGTCCGCCCGAGGTGGCGCAGCGCGGGTTTGTCCGGTCGCATCACCGCGTGGGTGGCCGCGTGCGCCATCCAGTGGTGGCGGAAGGACCAGGCGGGAACCTCGGGGATCGACATGGCCACTCCTTGAGCGCCGGATCGGTGGGGTCGCGGCGTCAGTATGCCGTTCGAGTGGCTGGTTGAGAAGGATTATGTTAATCGAGAGTCACGCGGCGGCCGGGTGGTCGCGAGCAGGTGCCGGGATGGCTCCGGAGCGGTGGTCCGGTTCGTGGTTGACTGGCCCGCATGGCTCCGTGCCCTCCTCCGTCCGCCGAGGTGCCGTCGTGACCGCCGGGTCGACCGCGGACGTCCGCCCGCGCAACCGCAGGCAGCTCATCGTCGACGCGGCCGGACGGGTGTTCAGCGAACACGGCTACCACGCCGCGTCCATGGAGGAGATCGCCGCCGTCGTGGGCATCACCGCGGCGGCCCTGTACCGGCACTTCCCGAACAAGTACGCGCTGTTCGCCGAGTGCGCGAACGTCATGGCGGACCGGCTCGTCGCCGCGCTCGACGAGGTGCCGCCCGCGGCGGCGCTGACCGACGTGCTCGCCGTCATCACCGGCGTCACCGTCGCCCACCGCGCCTCGGGCGGCGTGTACCGCTGGGAGGCCCGGTACCTCAACCGCGAGGACCGCCACGTCCTCAGGGGCAAGTTCGCGATCGTCGTGGAGCGGGTGGCCGACGCGGTGCGGCGCGAGCACCCGCTGCCCGACGAGCACCTGCGCGCGGTGGCGGCCCTCGGCGTGATCGGGTCCATCACGATGCACCACACCTCGATCGCGCTGCGCCGGGTCGAGGACCTGCTGCTGACCTCGGCCCTGCGCGTGGTCGCGACCGACCCGACGGCGACCTCCGGCGGCGCGCGCCTCGTCGACCTGCCGGCCCCGCCCGTGCCGCGCACCCGGCGTTCGGAGATCCTCGCCGCCGCCATCCCGCTGTTCGAGCGCGACGGGTTCGCCACCGTCACCAACGGCCGGATCGCCGAGGCCGTGGGCATGGTCCCGTCCGCCCTCTACCGCTACTTCCCCGGCAAGGCGGACATCCTCGCGGCGGCCTGCCTGCACGCGGCGGCCCTCCTGGCCCAGGCGGTGGAGGAGAACCTGCGCGGCGTGGTGGACCCGCACGACGCCCTGGCCGCGCTGACGGCGACCTTCGTGGCCTACAGCTTCGAGCACACCGCGCTGAACAGCGTCGCCAACTCCGAGCTGGGCGGCCTGCCCGCCGCGCTGCGACGGCCGGTGGTCATCGCGCAGCGCGAGCACATCGCCGTGTGGGAGCGGCACCTGCGGCTGGCCCGTCCGGAACTCGACTCGCGCCAGGCCCGCGTGCTGGTGCACGCCGGGTTCGGCGTGGTGGTCGAGGCCGGACGCCGCCTGCGGTGGCGGGACAGCCCCGCCCACCGCGACGCCGTCGCCGCCCTGCTGCTCGGCGCGCTCGGCCTCTGACCCTCCGGCACCGCGGCTCTCTCGGTTTCTCGCCGCGCGGGTACCGCGGTGGCGTCGGTCCTGCTTCGCGGCGCGCCTGGGCTCGGTCTGTGACCCTCCGGCACCGCGGCGCTCTCGGCTTCTCGCCGCGCGGGCACCGCGGTGGCGCCGGCTTCTCCGCAGCGCGCCAGGACTCGGCCTCTGACTCCCCGGCACCGCGGAGCCGCCGCGTTCGTGGTGGCCGGTGCGGTCACTCGTGGAAGTCCACCAACCGTTCCCCGAGCCCCCGTTCCAGCGCCATCCGGTAGACGTGCCACGTCAGGGCCAGGTCGAGCCAGGGCAACCCGACGGGCGAGAACACGGTGAGGTCGGACTCGCCGCCGCGCCCCTCCCGGTCGCCCCTCAGCACTTCCCCCAGCGTCGCCGCGGTCACGTCCTCCTCGGCCCGCGCGTCGGACAGGGCCCCGTGCCTGAACGACAGGCCGCGGTCTTCGACGACCAGCACGCAGTCCGCGAGCACGTCGTCGCCGAGTTCCCGCTTGCCAGCCTCGTCGGCGCCCAGGCTGGTGACGTGCTGCCCCGCTCGCAGGTCCGACCGGCGCAGCACCGGCTCCCGCGACCACGTCGCGACGACCAGGATGTCGGCGAGCGCCGCCGCCGTCGCGGCGTCGTCCACGACGATGACCTCCTCGACGCCCGCACCGTGCTCCTCGGCGAACGCCTCCGCGGCGGCGCGGTTCACGTCCATGACGACGAGGCGTCGGATCGGTCTGCACGCGGCGAGCCCGGTGAGGGTGCTCCTCGCCTGCGCGCCCGCGCCGATGACGGCCACGCCGTCGGCACCGGGCCGGGCCAGCACGTCGGTCGCGAGCGCCGCCGCCAGCCCCGTGCGCGCCGAGGTGATGGAGACCGAGTCGGCCAGGGCCAGCAGCGCGCCGTCGTCGAGCGAGTGCAGGCAGACCACGCCGCGGATCGCGGGCGAGGCACCGGGGAACTTGGCGTTGACCTTGACGGTGTAGGCGGGGACGCCGGGCAGGAGGCCCGGCAGCAGCGCCATCGCCGTCCCCTCCGCGGGCAGGTCGGCCCGGCACCGCAGCGCCGTCGAGGCGGGGTGCTCGGCGCGGAAACAACCGCGCAGCAGGTCCAGCACCGGAACAGGCGATACCAGTTGGCCGATATCGCTGCGTCGAAGAGCGAGAACCAACTGCTGCTCCGATCGAGTGGTTCGGGCAAACAGGGCTGTGGCAATCGAGTGATTCCGACTTAAAGCGCCTGCCGAGTACCACCCGACCCTACCTCGCCCTGTCCGATCCAACCCCCCCGATTTTCGGTCGAGTGACTGCTTGACAACCCACTGTAGTGCTACTAGAAAGGTCTATGTCCGATGGAAATCGGCACGACTTGGGGGAGCCGGGGGATTTCTTCAGCCACGTATCGTGGCAGTTCTTCGCGTGACCTCCTCAGACTTTGCGACCGATATAGCCGCGGTATTCGACAGCGGCCTCTCAGTCGTGCCCTGTGAACCTTTCAGGGCATTGTTTTCCGCTACTTCGGGGGAGGTGAACAATTATGACCATCACCATCAAGCGAGTCGAGAAGCCCGAGGTCAGCAAGGTGCGTGGCGCCGTTCTCTGCGGCTGACGCACCATCCGCTCGACCGTGGTGTCCTGGCGTGGACCCCGTCCACGCCAGGACACCTGGCCACCCCACTTCAGCTTCGGCGCGGAGAACAGCAGAATGAACCTGAACAAACAGGATTTGGATTACAAACCGCAACTGCGGCACTGTACGTTCTTCGTGCCGAGCGGCGGCGGGACCACCCTCATGATCGTCGGCGACCAGCACTTCGAGATCGAGCAGCAGGGCTCGGACTTCAAGTCGTTCCTCAACCTCAAGCGCTACCTCGACGGCAGGCACACCATCGCGGAGATCTCGACCATCACCGGCGTGAGCACCGAGGACACGGTGCAGATCGTGAACGGCTTCGCGGAGCAGGGCCTGCTGCGCGACGAGTCCGCCGGGCTGGACCGGATCCCGACGCAGGCGTTCCTCGCCCAGGTGGACCGGTCGACGGCGATGTGGGCCGAGCAGATCGGCTACCACCGGCTGTGGTCGGGCCTGGAGAACCAGGACTACCGCAAGGAGGTCTTCCTGGGGCTCGTGCTGGAGACCTACCACTACATCAACTCCGCCAGCAGGCACATCTCCACCGCCATCGCGCACTGCGACGACCCGGCGTGGAAGCACCTGCTCTCCGAGTACCTCAGCGAGGAGTACAACCACGCCTGGATGGCCAGGGACTCGCTGGTCAGGATGGGTTTGACCAAGGAGGAGGTCGAGAACGCCCACCCGCTGATCGGCACGTGGTCGCTGACCAACAACCTCTGCGAGATCGCCCGCCGGGACACCCTGGGCTACCTGGCCTGCACCAAGCTGTTCGAGGCGCGCGGAACGGAGTCCCTGGACGGCGCCGCCGCGCTCCAGCGGCTCGCGATCGAGTACGGGTACCCCGACGACTGCCTCCAGCCGCTGGTCTCGCACGTCGAGGAGGACGTCAAGGCCAACCACACCGGTCTGCTGGAGGAGGCGCTGGAGGGCCGCGCCGCGATCCCCGCGGAGAGCGCGCACCGCGCGGTGAACAACCTGCACGACCTGAAGCACTCGTTCGACCAGTACAGCGACAACATCATCCTGTACTACTCGGACATCTCGAACTACATCCCGCGGTTGAAGGTCGACTACTTCAGCCTGTGACACCACGCATCGAGGCGGTCGGCCCCGGAGACCACGGGGCCGGCCGCCGTTCCACAGTCGGGACGGGGATGGGCACTCGCTTCTGGCGCGCGTTCGGCGCCTACTCCACGAACGCGGTCGGCGACGAGTTCTACGCCCTCGCGCTGCCGCTCGTGCTGCTGCAACTCGGCTACTCCGCCGCCACCACCACGTTCCTGCGCTCCGTGCTGATCGCCACGACGGTGGTCGCGGGTTTCCTGGTGGGCCACGTCGTCGACCGCCACGCGCCCGAGCTGCTGCTGACCCGCTCGTACCTCGGGTCCGCGCTGGCGCTGTGCGCCGCCCTCGTCGCGATCACCGCGGGCGTCGACGGCTACGCCGCGAGCCTGGTCGCCGCCACCGCGCTCGGGCTGCTGGCCGCCGTCTCGGCGGCGGCGATGGACGCGGGCATCCCCCGGCTGGTGCCCGCTCCCGACCGCATCCCGCGCGGGTACTCGCTGGTCGAGTCCGCCCGCACCTCCGCGACCATCGTCGGGCCGATGCTCGCCGGTCTCGTCGCGACCCTGCGCAGCGTCGTGGTCGTCATCGCCGCCAACGCGGTGTCGTTCGCCCTGGCCGCCGCCCTCTCCCGCACCCGCCGCACGACGGCGCCGCCCGCCGAGCGGCGCCAGTCCGCCCGGCAGCAGATCGCCGAGGGGCTCCGCGCGGTCGTGCGCCACCGCAGGCTGCGCCTGGGCATCGGGCTGAGCCTGCTGGTCAACATCACCCTGGGCGCCGAGCAACCGCTGTTCCTGGCCCGGCTGGTGCAGGACTTCGGGCTGTCGGTCGCCCTGACCTCGGGGATCGTCGTGATCGCCGGGGTGGTCGCCATCGTCGTCTCGCTCGGCCTCTCGCACTGGACGACCGACCTGCCCGCCCGCGGCACGATGATCACCTCGGTCTTCGTGATCGCGCTGAGCGCCGTCGGGATCGGCCTGGTGGACGTCCTCTGGGTGTCCGCGCTGCTGTACTGCCTGCTGTCGGCGGCCACGATCTGCTACAGCGTCTACTGGCGCACCTACCGGCAGGACATCGTCGACCCCGGCCTGCTGGGCAGGGTCTCGGCCACGTCGCGGAGCATCGCGTACTCGGGTGTCGTCGTCGGGACCGTCGTGGTCGGCACCCTCCAGCAACTGGGCGTGACCACCAAGACCCTCCTCACCGCGGGAGGGCTGCTGTGCACGGTCGGCGCGGTCGTCGGCGCGCTCGCGCTGGGCCGGGTCAGGGCCACCGCGGACCTCCCGAGCTGACCGGGAGGTCCGGCACGCGGGTCAGGCCGACCGCGCCGGGCTGACGACCTCCAGCGAACCCACGGAGATGACCGTCGGCACCTCGGGCAGCAGGCCGCAGGCGTGCGGCCGAGCGGGAGGGGCGGGGCGCTGGTGCACCGACACCCGCCACTCGACGACCCCTCGGTGGCGCAGCAGGACGTCCCACCCGCCCTCGCCCCGGCGGACCTGGTCGACGACCGCCACGGCGTCCTCGGCGCGATCACCCAGGTGGTCCCGCAAGGCCAGTTCGGCGGCCTGCCCCGGCTTCGTCCACGCCGACCGCCCCCGGCAGTTGTCGGTGACCACCCTCCCGAGCCGCGCTTCCGCCAGGACGTGGGCGCAGGCGGCCACGTCCATCCGCCCGTAGGAGTAGCCGGTCGGCAGGACGAGCGCGGTCGGGGCGAACCGGTGCCCGCCCAGGTGGCTCGACTCCCAGACGCCGCCGGGGTGCAGCGCGGACAGGGCCGCCGCCAGCGGTCGGCCCGTCACCGCGCAGCACACGTCGCGCCGACCGTTGGTGCACACCAGCAGCAGCGGATCGGTCGTCAGCTCGCCCACGGCGGGTTCCGCCGCCGACAGGTCCCAGTCCAGCAGCTCACGCGGGTCGGACACGGTGGCGTGGCGCAGCCAGCTCGCACCGGGCAGCGTCGAGGCGAGGTAGACGTTCCGGCCGCCGGAGGACGGCCGGTGCCTGCCCGGCCGCCTCAGCAGCACCACCCGGACCGCCGCCCCCTCGGCGCGCCGCCGGAGTTCCTCGGCGACACCGGTGTCGAGCGCGCTGTTCCGCAGGGCGTCCACGCCCCACGGCCCCGGTTGTTCCACGCACAGCCACCTGGTCGCGTGCGCACTCGTTCCCGCCATCGGTTCGGTCATTCGTCGTGCGGCTTCCGCACATCTCACAGCAGCCCCCCGGACAGTTTCCGCTGCTATGGGCTATTCATTCGCTCGTCCACCGCGACAGCCATTCGCCTCGACGTGCGCGCTGAGCGATCCGCGCGAATCCGTGAATTCGGTCATCGAGGACGACGCGGAGCGAATTCGAAGCCCCCCAGTTACCTGATCCATGGTGCTGGAAATGGCCAGGGGCGTCACGTGACTGTGATGTGCATCACTTAGGTAACCCTGGGCTATCTCTTTCGTCTGATCGAGTGCGATCGCGGTGATCTCCGGACACGCCGTGACGCTGTGGAGAACGATGCCGGGGAATTCGCGGCGGGTTGGATTGAGTACGGGTGAATCACGCTCGAAAGTTCCCCTGATCGGATCAGTCGGTTGTGCTCGGTGTTTTCCTCGTCCGTGAATCGGGCCGCTGTGAGGGGGAGTGGGCTTCGACGACGTCCGGGGAACAGGCGGGACCCTGCTCACCCGCACCACCACCGGTCCCCGGCTCGACGGTCCGGACGCGGACTGCCGCACGGCGGTCGGCGGGCGCGTCGTGCCGGTCGTCGAGACCGAGGACGTCGGGGGAACGTACGGGGAGTTCGTCGCCGACGACGAACTCGCGGCGATCCTCTACCGGCCCGACCCCCGCGTGTTCGGCGCGGCCGCCGAGGAGTCCGCGGTCCCGGCGCTCCAGGGCGGGCTGCGCGACCGCCTCGCCGCGGTCGCCGACGTCCGCGCCGAGCGGGCGCTGGTCGCGCCGTGACGGCGGGCGGGTCCAGGTGCTCGGGTGCTCGGGTGCTCGGGTGCTCCACCACGTGCGGCGCCGGTGGGCCCCGCGCGCGGTTCCTCGGGAACGTGGGTCCGCCCGCCCGCCCGGCTAGGCCCGGCGGAGGTGCGTGGGGGCGTGCTGGACGACCCGCGCGGCGAGGGCCGGGCGGTTGGACACGCGGATCTTGGTGCAGATCCGGCTGAGGTGCTGGCAGGACACCGTCCCCCGCGACAGCCCGGCCCTCGGCATGGTGCGCTACCGGCCGAACTGCGTGTTCGCCGACGGCGCCGAGCACGCCCGGTTGCGCGGCGCGATCACCACCTGCCTGGAGCGGGTCGACCACGCGGCGCTCCGGGCGAACACGGTGCGCACCGCCGACGAGCTGATCGACGGGTTCGCCGGGGCGGGCCGCGTGGACCTGCTCCTACCAGCCCGTGGTGATCAGCATGGCGGCGGCCAACACCGATCCGTCGCTGAACCCCGAACCGGTCGCACCTCGCGTTCAGCGCGGGCCCGCACGCCTGTCCCGCCCCGGAGATGGCGCGGCTGCCGGGTGCCGCGGCGGTGGAGCGGGTGCTGGACCGGCTGCCCGGACTGGGCCTGGACGGCGGCTCGGGGCCCGTCCGGTGGCGGGAGGGCCCGTTCAACCGGGGGCTGCGGGCGCTGCCCGCCCGCTTCACCCCGACGGCCGCACCGCCGACGGCGGCACCGCCGCCTGCGGCTCCGCCCCCGGTCGTGGGGACGGCGCCCGCACGGGAACCGGTCCGGTCGCGCAACCGGGTCGTCCGGTGGTGGAACGGGAGCGGTGGCCGTCCGTGCTCCGGTCGGTCGTCCTGCCCGACCGGAGCCCACGGCGGTGCCGTGATCAGCTCGACGAACCGCCGTCCGAGCCGCTGGACCCTTCCCCGTCGGTGCCGTGCATCGCCTTCACCTCCCGCCGTCGTGGTGATCGAAGTCCTCCACGACCCTGTTCCCCCGGTGGTCGCGGTCAAACCGGGGCGGTGCGCACCGTCAGGCGGTCGACCACCGGACCACGTCGGCGACGGTGGCGTTGCCGCCGCACACCACGAGCCCGAGCCGGGCGTCCGGACCGACCCGGTCGAGCACCGCGCGCGCCGCGGGCACGAGGCAGCCCGCGGCGGGTTCGGCCCACACCTTCTGCGTCTCGGCCAGCGTGATCGTGCCGCGCACGGCGTCGGCGTCGGACACCACCAGCACGTCCTCGACCAGCGCGACGGCGTGGTCGTAGGTCAGCTGCGACACGTGGGGCGCCGAGAGCGTCGAGACGATCGAGGTCGGCGTGATCTCCACGGGTCCGCCCGCGTCGAGGGCGCGGCGCATCGCGTCGGCGCCCTCGACCTCGACGCCCCACACCCGCACGCCGGGCACGAGCGCGTGGAACGCGGTCGCGACGCCCGAGACGAGCCCGCCGCCGCCGATGCTCACCAGCACGTCGGTGAGGTGCGGCGCGTCGGTGGCGAACTCCAGGCCGACGGTGCCCTGCGCGGCGACCACCACCAGGTCGTCGTAGGGGTGCACGAGGGTCGCTCCCGCCGCCACCAGGTCGTTCAGCAGCGCGAACGCCGACGGCAGGTCGTCGGTGAGCCGCACGTCCGCACCGCTGGCGCGGGCGAGGTCCACCGAGCGGGCGGGAGCCGAGGAGGGCATCACGACGGTGGCGGCCACGCCCAGCTCGCGCGCGGCGTCGGCCAGCGCGATCCCGTGGTTGCCGCCGCTGACCCCGACCACGCCCGCGGCCCGTGCCGGTTCGGACAGGGAGAGGACCTTCGCGAACGCGCCGCGCGCCTTGAACGACCCGGTGCGCTGCACCAGTTCGAGCTTCACCGTCGTCGGGACGCCCAGCAGCGCGGAGAGCCCCGGCGAGGCGAGCGTCGGCGTGCGCAGCACCCGTCCGTCGAGCACCCGCGCCGCGGCCCGCACGTCGTCGATGGTCACCAGTTCAGCCATGCCACCACAGTAGAGCCGCGCGGACCGCGCACCGCCGTTGCCGGGCCCGCACGGGTGTCGCGCCGTCCCGGCGGGTGGTCAGCGGTCCCGGCCGAGCAGGTCCGGGTGGTCCTTGAGCCGGCGCCGCGACGTCACGCCGAGCTTGCGGAAGATCTCGCGCAGGTGCGCGTCGACCGTGCGCTTGCTGATGAACAGCTCGGCGGCCACCTCGTTGGAGGTGGCGCCGGAGGCCACCAGCCGGGCGACGGCCAGCTGCTGCATCGTCAGGTCCTCGTAGGCGGGCGCCGATCGGTGCCCGACCCGCTGCCCGGCGGCGCGCAGCTCGTCGGCGGCGCGGCGGGCGAACGCCTCGGCCCCCGCCGCCGACAGCAGGTCGTGGGCGGCGCGCAGCTGCTCCACGGCGTCGGCGCGGCGGTCCTCCCGCCGCAGCCACTCTCCGTACAGCAGGTGCGCCCGGCCCAGGTACGGGCGGAGGGAACCCTCCGCGAGGCACTCGACGGCTTCGCGGTAGTCGTCCTCGACGCCGGTCACGAGACCCCGCGAGTACGCCGCGACCCCCCGGCCGAGCGTGGTCCCCGCGGCGCGCGTGCGTTCGGTCAACGACTCCAGCGCCCGCGCGGCCACGGCGGGTTCGTGGCACTTCACGGCGGCCTCGACGAGTTCGGGCAGTGCCGCCCCGGTGAGGAAGAGGTCGCCGTGCTCCGTCGCCGCGCGGGCCGCGGTCAGCGCGGCGGGGTGGTCGGCCAACCCGTTGTGCAGCAGGGCCGCGGTCCAGTGCAGGTTGGTCACCTGTCCCGCCCCGGCCGTGGTGGCGGCCCGGAACAGGGCGAGCGCCTCCTCGCGGCGGCCCCGCAGGGCGGCCAGGTGCAGCCGGTGGTAGAGCAGCGGGGGTTCGCCCGCCGCGTCGGCGACGGCCTCCTCCTCGGCGGTCGCGGCCAGCGCCGCCGCGAGGTCACCGGTGAGGGTGGCGGCGGTCGCCCGCTGGGCGTAGGCGAGTCTCAGCAGCAACGGCGAACCCGACTCGCGCCCGGCCTTCACCAGCCACTCGGCGATGGCGGAGCAGGTGTCGACGTCCCACAGCTCGACGCTGATCATCGAGGCGAGCGCGGGGCGCCTGCTCCACAGCGGACCGCCCTCGGCGTGCAGCGCGTCGCGCAGCACCGGCAGCGCGTCGTGGTGACCGCGCTCCACCAGCGTGATCAGCGCGTCGAGGAGGTCGGGGGAACTCGGCGCGGGCGCCGCGGCCCGTGCCGCTTCGAGGACCTCGTCGACGACGCCGCCCGCGCGACCGACGACCAGGCTCATCTCCAGCGCGTCGAGGAAGCAGTCCCGTGCCCGGTCGGGGTCCACCGCCGCCAGCCGCCGGGCCGCGCTCACCGTCAGCGCCGGGCCGCCGCCGTCACCGGGGCGGGTGAAGGCGATCCGGCCCCGCAGCAGGTCGACGCGGGCGCGCCGGACCTCGTCCAGCCCGGCGGTGTCGAGGGTCGCGAGGAGGTCCGCCGCGCGTTCGGCGGCGCCCGCCTCGATCCCGGCCTCCGCCGCGGCCAGCGTCCGCTCGACCCGGCGGTGCGGGTCCAGCGACAGCGCGACCGAGCGTTCGAGGAACGCGGCCGCCGCCGCGACACCGCCGCGCGACCGGGCCCGTGACGCGCAGCGCTCCAGGTCGACCGCGACGTCCTCGTCCGGGCCCGCACCGGCCTGTGCTCGGTGCCACGCCCGCCGGTCCGGGGCCGTGAGGGGGTCGGTGGCGTCGGCCAGCGCCCCGTGGGCCGCACGGCGCACGGCGTCCGCCGCGGCGCGGTAGACCGCCGAGCGCGCCAGCGGGTGGCAGAAGCGGACGCGCGTCGCGAACTCGACCAGCCCGGTGGCCATCGCGTCGGCGCTCGCCACCCGCACGTCGACGCCCAGCGCGGCGGCGGCCGTCCACAGCAGACCGGGGTCGCCGAGCGGGTCGGCGCCCGCGACGGTCAGCAGCAGCCGCGCGTCGGCGGGCACACCGGCCAGCCGCGCCCGGAAGCCGTCCTCGATCCGGGACGGCACCGACGACGCCGCGGGCGGCTGGAAACCGCCCGCCCTCGGCAGTTCGAGCAGGGCGAGCGGATTGCCGTTCGCCTCGGCGACGAGCCGGTCGCGCACCCGGTCGTCGAGCGGGAACGGGTTCCGGGCGGCCAGCAGCGCCTTGGCGTCCGCGTCGCCCAACCCGGTGACGACCACCGACGGCAGCTCGGACAGGCCGTCCACTTCGGACGGTGAGCGGAGGGCGAGCACCACGGCGACGGGGTCGGCCGCGACGCGGCGGGCGAGGAACGCCATCGCCTGCGACGACGCCGCGTCCAGCCACTGGGCGTCGTCGACCGCGCACAGCACCGGCCGTTCCCCGCTCACCGCCGTGAGGAGGTCCAGGACCGCCAGGCCGACCTGGAAGGGTTCGGGCGTCCCGCCCGCCAGGCCGAACGCGATCCGCAACGCCTCCCGCCGCCGGTCCGGCAGGTCGGTGAGGCGGTCGAGGACCGGCGCGCACAGCTGGTGCAGGGCGGAGTACGGCAGTTCCTGCTCGAACTCGGCACCGGAGGCGCGCAGCACCCGGAAGTCGGGGGCCGCCCGCACCGCGTGGGCCAGCAGCGCGCTCTTGCCGATGCCCGCCTCGCCGTCGAGGACGAGCGAACCACCCCGGCCTGCCCGCGCGGCGTCGACGACCTCGGCGACCCGGCGCTCCTCGCGGTGCCTGCCGACCAGCGGCAGGTCGGTGTCGCGCCCGAACATCAGCGGGCGGCCGGTCCGGCGGGGCTGGTCACGTGGCGGACCCTACCGCCCGCACCGGGTGGGTCGGTGCGGGCGCGGGCGTCAGCCGGTGGTCGCCGGTTCCCGTTCGGCGAGGGTGGCGAGGGTGCGCTGGATGATGAAGTACTCGGCGACGAGGACGTTGCCGAGCAGGGACATCCAGGCGCTGACGGTGTAGACGTCCTCGTACTCCAACCACGTCACCGAGTTCATCAGCGCGATGAGCGGAAGCTGGTAGAGCCGCAGGGTCACCGCGGCGAACGTGAGCGCGTAGTTGCGCACCATCCAGATCCGGTGCAGCCGCACCTCGCGCCGCCGGATCGCGCGGTAGGCCTTCGCCGCGGTGTACAGCCACGCCACGATCAGCACGAAGAACGCGACCTGCAACGGGAAACCGCTCTTCGTGACCACCGACGAGTACACCGCGACCAGCGCGGCCACCACGACCGAGACCAGGTAGACCCGGCCCATCACCCGGTGCGGCCCTGGGAAGCGGGCCCGCAGCTTCGGCACGAACTGCCACGGACCGATGACCAGCGCGAGGCCCGCGGGCACCGCGTGGATCACCAGGCTCGTGTAGTAGCCCGGCGTGATCCGGTCGAGGTTCGGCACGGTGGTGCCCCCGACGAGGTACGGCGGCACGAAGACCCCCGCCGTGGCGAGCGCCAGCACGGCGAGCAGTCCCCACAGGAACCACCACCAGCGCCTGCGGACGGTTCGTGACACGGCTGCGGTGGACATGCGCTACTCCTACTTCCCGCACGGGAACGATCGACGAGCCGTCGGACCGACACGCGCGGGCCGACACGGCAGGGGTGGTTTCGGGCCTGATCCTGGACCCGGTCCACCACCTGCCGCGTCGGCGTGAAGTGCCTAGTTCGGGAGCGCCCGCGCGGGATAGGCACGTGCGCGACCGGTCACCTGCGCGGCTCCCAGCGGAACAGGCGGGCGGCGAGGGTGGCGGCCACGACGACCCAGGCCAGCGTCGGGGCCAGCAGGAGCAGCGAGTCGGTCACCGCGACCCCGCCGTTCCAGGCGTTCACGACCAGCTCGGTCGCGGACCCTCCGGGCAGCAGCCGCTTGAGCAGCGTGAAGTCCTCGGTTCCGCTGATCCCCACCCAGCTCGCGACGGCGACGACGCCGAGGCAGACGGGCAGCGTCGTGACCTGCGCGTGCTCGGGGGAGTTGGTCAGCCCGGCCGTGGCCAGCCCGAGGCCGACCATCATCACCGCGGTCGCGAGCACCGCGGCCACCAGGAGCGGGACGTTGTCCGGTGCCGTCGTGACCGCGGCGAGCACCGCCATGATCGCGGTCACCTGGACGAGCGCGATCACGACGACCGGCAGCACGAGCCCGGTCAGGATCTCCGCGTCGCCCGCGGCGGTGGAGCGCAGCCGCTTGAGGAACAGGTTCTGCCGCCGCGCGGCGAGCGTGGTCACCGAGCTGGCGTAGAGGCCGAACGCGCAGACCGTGAACATCACGATCGCTGCGATGTAGCCCAGGCTGCCGATCTCGGCGAAGACGTCGTGCTGGTGGATGAAGAACGCGCTGACCGCGATGGGCATCACGAAGCTGGTGATCAGCACCGACCGGTTGCGGAAGATCTGGGCCAGCTCGCTGAGGGCGATCGGGAGCATGGTGGGGTCCTTTCGGGACGGCAGGGGGGTCAGGAGTCGCCGATGGCGCGGAACACGTCGTCGAGGCGGGTCGGCCCGGCCTCCAGCTCCCGCAGTTCCAGGCCGTGGTCCTCGGCCCAGCTCAGCAGCACGTGCATGTCCTTCTGCAACCCGAAGGTCTCGACGAGGTACCGGTCGTCGCCCTCCCGCGCGGCCCGGAGCGGCGGCTCGGGCGCGGGTGTCGGCAGGCTGAAGCGGATCACCGACGGCAGCGTCCTGGTCAGCTCGGCGACCGTGCCCTCCCGGTGCAGGGTGCCGCGGTGCATGAGCCCGATGCGGTCGGCGTGCTGCTGCGCCTCCTCCAGGTAGTGCGTCGTGAGCACGACCGTGGTGCCGTTCTCCCGCATCCGGTCCACAGCGGACCACAGGGCGTCGCGGGACTGGATGTCGAGCCCGGTGGTCGGCTCGTCGAGGAAGATCAGCTCGGGCGTGCCGTACACGGCGGTGGCGAAGTCGAGCCGCCGCTTCTCACCCCCGGAGAGCTGCGCCACCTTCGTGCCTGCCTTGCGGGTGAGGTCCACGACGTCGAGCACGCGGTCGACGCTGTCCGCGCGCCGGGTCAGCGTCCCGATGAGCCGGACCGACTCCGCGACCGTCAGGTCCGGGGTGAACCCGCTGTCCTGGAGCATGATGCCCATCCGGGGCCGCACGGCCGCGCGGTCGCCGGGGCTCTGCCCGAAGACCCGCACCGCACCGGAGGTGGCGGTGCGGTGCCCCTCGACGGTCTCCAGGGTGGACGTCTTGCCCGCCCCGTTCGTGCCGAGCAGCGCGTACAGCTCACCGCGCAGGACGTGGAAGGACAGGTCCTCCACGGCGTGGAAGTCGCCGTAGTGGACGTTCAACCGCTCGACTTCGATGACTGGTGTGGTCGACATGCCGATGATCCCACCGGTCGCGGCGCTCGGCCGGCAGTGCCACCACGTCACCACCTGGCGGTGACATTCCGCCCGTCGAAGGTGTGACGTGGTGTCACTGGTGCGCCCACCCGACCGACTCGATACTGGAGCGCGACCACCACCCCGTCCCGGAGAGGCCACAGTGGACACCACACCGCCACGCCCGCAGCGCGTGGTGTCCGAGCGCGCCGCGACGGCGCGCGTCCGGATGCGCAGCCTGAACATCACCACGCAGCTCGCGGTGATCGTCCCGGTCGGGGCGATGCTGATCGCGTTCGACTCCAGCACCTGGTGGGAGGCGGCCGTGCTGCTCGTCGGCGTGGTCGCGGCCATGGTCTCGGTCGTGCGGTGGGCGCAGGACACCATCTCCGCCGTGGCCCTGCCGTGCCTGGGGGTCAGCGCGGCCGTGTGGGTGTTCGGCGTGCTGGTCGCCGAGAGCCCCACCGCGTTCTACAGCATCACGATCGTCGGTCCGCTCATCGTGCCGCAGCTGCCGCGGCACCGGATCGCGGCCGCCGCGGGGCTGAGCGCGTTCGTCGGCGTCGTGGGCGCGGCGAGGCTGCTGGTGTCCGACGGGGACGCGGGCCCGACGCTCTTCCAGTACTCGCTCGTCCCGACCGGCGTCACCGTGTTCACGCTCGGGTTCATGTTCGCCAACCAGGCGTTCTACAACCTCATGGCGGAGCTGGAGGAGGCGCGCGAGCACGAGGCGGAGCTGGCCGTCGCACGGGAGCGGATCCGGTTCGCGAGCGACCTGCACGACATCCAGGGCCACACGCTGCACGTGGTGAAGCTCAAGACCGCGCTGGCCGAGAAGCTGGTGCGGGCCGACGCCACCCGCGCGGAGGAGGAGCTGCGCGAGATCCACGCCCTGGTCGGCGACACGATCAAGCAGACCAAGGAGCTCGCGTACGCGCAGCGGCGGCTCAACCTCGCGGGGGAGCTGGAGAACGCGAAGAACCTGTTCGAGGCCGCGGGCATCCGCGTGCGGATCGTCCGGGAGGCCGAGGTGACCGGGCCCGCGGGCGAACTGCTCGGCCAGGTCCTCCGCGAGACCACGACCAACATCCTCCGGCACGCGCAGGCCGAGCAGGTGCGGATCACGCTGTCGGCCTCCGGCATCACGATCGTCAACGACGGCGCGCGGGGCCAGACCCCGCCGGAGCTGCGCGGGCTGTCCACGCTCAGGGACCGGCTGGCCGGTGAGGGAGGAGAACTGACGGTGGTGCGGGCGGACGGGGAGTTCGTCACGGCGGCGGCCTTCCCGTCGGGGGTGGCGAGGTGACCACCGTGGTGCTGGCCGACGACGAGGCCCTGCTGCGCAAGGCGCTGGCCGCCCTGCTGCCGATGGAGGGGGACGTCACCGTGCTCGCCGAGGCCGAGGACGGTGAGCAGGCCGTCGCGGCCACGCTCGAACACCGGCCGGACGTCCTCGTGATCGACCTGGAGATGCCCACCGTGGACGGGCTCGGCGCGGTCGCGGAGATCCGGCGGGTGCTGCCGGACCAGGTGATCCTCATGCTGACCCGGCACGCGCGCCCCGGCGTGCTGCGCAAGGCGCTCAAGCTCGGCGTGCAGGGGTTCGTCAGCAAGGCCGCGGAACCGGCCCACATCACGTGGGTCATCGCCGTGCTGCACAGCGGCCGGAGGTGGATCGACCCGGACGTGTCCGCGCTCGCGGTGGTCGACGACTGCCCGCTGACCGACCGCGAGGTCGACGTGCTGCGCGCGACCACGCAGGGGTACTCGGTCGCCGACATCGCCGGGCAGCTCCACCTCGCGGAGGGCACCGTCCGCAACTACCTGTCGAACGCCATGCAGAAGACGCAGACCAGGACCAGGCACGAAGCCGCCCGGTACGCACGAGAGCACGACTGGCTCTAGAGGGAGAGAACATGTTGATCGTCGAAGACCTCGCGCTGCTGCTGATGGACGACGAGTCCGGCACACCGGCCGCCGCGGGCACGCTCTACTACGCGGTGGGCGGCGCGGTGCTGGTGGAACTCGCCCTGGAGGGCCTCGTCGAGGTGGAGGGCGGGAAGGTGGTGACCGCGGGTGGCGGACCGCCGGAGGACCCGCTGCTGCGGTTCGGCTACGAGAAGGTCGCCGAGAAGCCCCGGTCGGTCGACTCGGTGCTGCTCAGGGTCGGTGCGGACGCGTGGGACCGGGTCGTGGGGCGGCTGGTCGAGCGCGGCTTCGTCCGCAGGGAGGAGAAGCGGGTGCTGGGCCTGTTCCGCGTGACCACCCTGCCCGCCGAGGACACCCGGCACGAGGAGGAGGTCCGGGCGCTGGTCCGCGCCGTGCTGGTCGACGGCGAGACCCCCGACTCCCGCACCGCGGCGCTCACGGCGCTGCTGTCCGCGAGCGGTGCGCTGCCCGCGCTGCGACCGCCGCTCGCGTGGTCGGGCGAGGTGTACCGGCGCGCGAAGGAGCTGGAGCGGGGCAACTGGGGCGCCGAGGCCGTGAGCACGGCGGTGACCAGGACCGCCGCCGCCATCGCCGCGTCCAGCGCCGCCGCCACCGCGGCCGTCGTGACCACGGTGACTTGATGGTCGAGCCGCGGGCGCGAGTGGTGGTCGCGCGGAGGGTTGTTCCCGACGTGCCCGTGCGGGTACGTGGTGGCGTGGTCCTCGGTCGTGTGCCGTCGTCGGGGGTCGGACGGGTGGTCGGTCGCGGCGCGAGTGGTGGTCGCGCGGAGGGTTGGTCTTGACGTGCCCGTGCGGGTACGTGGTGGCGTGGTCCTCGGTCGTGCGCCGTCGTCGGGGGTCGGACGGGTCGTCGCGGTGCTGGCTGGTGCCCTGCTGAGGGGCGGGGTCGTCGGTCGCACGGCGCTCTGCTGAGCGACCGGGGTCGTCGGTCGCGGCACGCGGACCACGCCTCCGGGGAACCAGACGACCGGTCGGGCCGACTACCCCTCCGTGCATCCCTACACACCCCCAGCGAGCGACCACCGTCGCCGCGAGCGCGCCGTCGGCGCGGTGGCCGTCGCGGTGTCGGTCCTCGCGGCGACGGTGGCCTGCGGCCAGGCCGGTGCCCCCTCGGCGTCCGGCTCGTGGACCAGCCCACCGCCCCCGGTCACCGCCGCCCCCACCGCGTACCCGTTGACCATCGACAACTGCGGGCGGACGCTCACGTTCGACCGGGCACCGAGCCGGGTCGTCCTGCTCAACGGGACGTCGGTCGGGGAGGTCGAGAGCTTCATCGCCCTGGGGATCAGCGACCGCGTGCTGGCCAACAGCCAGTCCTACGGCGTGTCCGACGACCCGGAGATGGTCGCGAAGGTGTCGGCGGTGCCCACCGGCGGGCTCACCCTCAACCAGAACTTCGAGGTGCCGAGGGAGCAGCTGCTCGCCCTCCAGCCGGACCTGGTGATCTCGACCTGGGCGGGCGGGTTCGACGAGAAGATCGGCTCGGTCAGCAGGGACCAGCTCGCGGCGGCGGGGATCAACAGCTACGTGACGCCCGCCAACTGCGCGTTCGGCGACCCGGCCCCGCGACCGGAGGACGAGGCCCGCTACCGGGCGCAGTCCACCGAGTCGTCCTCGGAGCTGCTGCTCCAACTGGGACAGGTCTTCGACGTGCAGCAGCGGGCCGCGGACCTCGTCACCGCGTCGCGCGACGACATCGCCGAGGTCGCCGCGAGGGTCGCGGGCAAACCGGCGAAGAGCGTGCTGGTCGCCTACCCCGGCATGTCCGCGATGAACGGCAACGGCCTGCCCGCGGTCTTCGGCGGCGGCGTCTACGACGACGTCATCGCGAAGGCCGGTGGCACGAACCCGTTCGGGGGCAAGACCTTCGCCGAACTCGCCGAGGTCAACATCGAGGCGCTCGCCTCGGCCCAGGTCGACGTGCTGGTGATCGGCCTCTTCCGGGGCACCGAGAACGCCGAGGCGCTCGCCGCGGACCTGTTCGCGAGGTTCCCGCAGTGGGAGGCGTCGAGGACCAGGACGTTCACCTCGGTCTCGGACAGCATCTACCTCGGCCCGCTCAACGCCGTCGCCGTGACGAGGATCGCCGATGCGGCCCACGGCGCGCAGTAGCCCGCACCTGGTGTCGGGCAGGGGTTTCCCGGTGCTCGTGGTGGCGCTGGTGGTGGCCTTGGCCGTCACCGCGGCCTTCGCCGTCGGCGTGGGCACGGTCGACGTGCCGGTCGGCAGGGTCGTCGCCGTGGTCTGGGGCCACCTCACCGGCGACACGGCGGGCCTGGACCCGTTGACCGACCAGATCGTCTGGGACTTCCGCACGCCCAGGGTGCTGCTCGCCGCGCTGGCGGGCAGCGGGCTCAGCCTCGCCGGGGTCTGCCTCCAGACGCTGGTCCGCAACCCCCTGGCCGACCCCTACCTGTTCGGCGTCTCCGCAGGGGCGTCGCTGGGCGCGGTCATCGCGCTGACCAGCGGCGTCGGCCTGGTCGCCGGGCTCGATGTCGCCGGTGCCGCGTTCGCGGGGTCGCTGACCAGCCTGGTGGTCGTGTTCGTGATGGCGCAGCGCGGAGGGCGGCTGATCGGCAGCAGCCTCGTGCTCGCCGGTGTCGCGGTGGCCTACCTGGGCACCGCCGTCACCAGCTACCTCCAGTTGCAGGCCAACCCGGCCGAACTGCGCGGCGTCATGTTCTGGCTGCTCGGCTCGGTCGCGGGCGCGTCGTGGGACGACCTCGGCGTGCTGAGCGCGGCGACGGCCGCGACCGCGATCTGGCTGACCACGCGGGGACGGTCGATGAACGCCCTGTCGGTCGGGGACGACACCGCGGCGGGGTTGGGCGTGGACGTGCACCGGCTGCGGATCCTGCTGCTGGTGGCCGCGTCGCTGCTGACCGCGGCGGTCGTCAGCGTCGCGGGCGGCATCGGCTTCGTCGGCCTGATCGTCCCGCACGCCGTGCGGCTGGTGGTCGGTCCGGACCACCGCAGGGTGTTCCCGGTGTCGCTGCTCGCGGGAGCGGTGTTCCTGGTGCTGGTCGACCTCGTCACCCGCACGGTCGACCGGCCGAACGAGGTGCCCGTCGGGATCCTCACCGCCGCGCTGGGAGCGCCGTTCTTCCTGGTGCTGCTGCGCAAGGGGAAGCGGGCGCTGCGATGAGGGTGCGGGTCGACGGTGTCTCGGTCGTCCTCGACGACACCACCGTCCTGGGCGGTGTCGACCTCGTCGCGGAGGCGTCGGCGATCACCGGGGTCGTCGGTCCGAACGGGTCCGGCAAGAGCACGCTGCTGCGGTGCGTCTACCGGGCGCTCAGGCCGACCACCGGGGCCGTCCACATCGGACAGGACGACGTGTGGCGGTCCAGCGCGCGCCGGGCGGGCCTGAGGACGGCGGTCGTCGCGCAGGACCACGACCTCGACAACGACTACTCGGTCCACGAGATCGTCACGATGGGCCGCACCCCGCACAAGGGCCTGCTGGACCGGGAGACGACGGCCGACCGCGACATCGTCGACCGCGCCCTGGAGCGGGTGCGCATGGACCGGGCGGCGCACCGGGTGTTCGCCACGCTGTCCGGTGGTGAGCGGCAGCGGGTGCTCGTGGCCAGGGCGCTGACCCAGGAGACGCCGGTCCTGCTGCTGGACGAGCCGACCAACCACCTCGACATCGGCGCGCAGCTCGAACTGCTCGACCTGGTGCGGGAGCTGGGACTCACGACCATCGCGGCGCTGCACGACCTCAACCACGCCACCGCGTACTGCGACCGGCTCCTCCTGCTGCGCGCGGGCCGCGCGGTGGCCGAGGGGACACCGGCCGAGGTGCTCGACGCCGACCGCGTCGCCGAGGTCTTCGGCGTGCGCAGCGCCGTCGTGCCCCACCCGCTGACCGGACGGCCGCACTTCGTGACGGCGTCGATGGAGGACGGGAGGGAGACCGCGACCGGGTGAGGTCAGGCGGCCCCGGTCGCGCCGAGGAAGGTCAGCACGGCGAGGACGCGGCGGTTGCTGTTGTCGTCCGGGGTGATGCCGAGCTTCGTGAAGATCGAGGTGGTGTGCTTGCTGATCGACCCCTCGCTCAGGAAGAGGCGCTGGGCGATGGCCTGGTTCGACAGGCCCTCCGCCATCAGCGCGACGACCTCGCGCTCCCGGTCGGTGAGGGCGTCGAGCGGCGAGGTGGCGCCCGCGCCCAGGATCTTCGACACGACCGCGGGGTCCAGCGACGTGCCGCCGCGGCCGACGCGCTCCACCGCCTCGATGAACTGCTCCGCCTCGAAGACCCGGTCCTTCAGGAGGTACCCGACGCCGCCGCGGCCGTCGGCGAGCAGTTCGCGCGCGTAGAGCTGCTCGATGTGCTGGGACAGCACGAGGACGCACAGGTCCGGCCGGGCCCGGCGCGCCTCCAGCGCCGCCCGGAGGCCGTCGTCGGTGTGGGTGGGGGGCATCCGCACGTCGATGACGGCCACGTCCGGTCGGTGCTCCTCCAGGGCTCGCACCGTGGCGTCCCGGTCGCCGACGGCGGCCACGACGTCGTGGCCGTACGCCTCCAGCAGCCGGACCAGTCCGTCCCGCAGCAGGTACAGGTCCTCGGCTACGACGACGCGCACGGCACCTCCGCGGTGGCGGTCGTGGGCCCGCCCGGCGGGCTGTCCACGCGCAGGGTGCCGTCGAACGCGGCGAGCCTGCTCTCGACGCCGGTCAGGCCGGACCCCCGTGACCGGTCGGCTCCGCCGCGGCCGTCGTCGGTGACGGTGACGGCGACGCCCGTCCCGGTGCGGTCGATGCCGATGTCCACGACCGTCGCACCCGAGTGCTTCACGGCGTTGGCCACGAGTTCCGCGGTCGCGAAGTACAGCGCGGACTCGACCGGTGTGTCGAGTCGACGACCCAGGGTGGAGCGCACCACCGTGCGGACGGGCGCGTCGACGGCGAGCGCGCGGACCGCGTCGACGAGACCGCGCTCCAGCAGCACGGGCGGCACGATGCCGTGCACGAGTTCGCGGAGGTCCCGCAGCGCCGCGAGCGAGGTCGCGCGGGCCTGCCGCAGCAGCGCCCTGGTCCCGGCCGGGTCGGTGTCGACCAGCCGTTCCGCGGCGCTGAGCGAGAGGCCGATGGCGACGAGGCGCGCCTGGGCGCCGTCGTGCAGGTCGCGCTCGATCCGGTGCAGCTCGGCGTCCTGGGCGCGGGTGAGGTCGGCCCGCCCCCGCACCAGCGAGGCGACCCTGGTGCTGAGCAGTTCGACGGTGGAGGGGCCGAGGACGCGGCGCGCCACCGGCCCGAGGGAGCGCCACGACCTCGGCAGCAGGGCGGTTCCGACGCCGACCGCCACGACCGAGGTGACCGGGTGCGGCGCGAGCCCGGCGACCCCGACCGCGATCAGCGCGGGCGGGATCGCGGACGCGACACCGACGGTGACGGGAGCGACCAGCAGCCAGAGCACGTCCCGCCACGCCGCGGGGTCCCGCGTCCGCCGGAGGATCCACCGCTGGCACAGCGAGAACCACCGCAGGCGCTGGTAGTCGTACCCGTTCCACCAGTAGCCCGTCGCCATCCGCGTCACCGGGACGAGCGGCTGGTACGCGGCCGGGAGTTCCCCGCCGGTCCAGCGGGCGACCAGGAACCTCGTGGCGGCGCTCACCGGGCGGGCGACCAGCACGAGCACCGCGACCAGCACCCCGAGCAGGCAGCCCGCCGCGCCAGCGGCGGTGTCGACGACGGCGGACAGGCCCGCGCCCGCGGCGACGCAGACCGCGGGCGCGAACCCGGTCAGCGCGACGAGCACGAGCGACCGCGTGAGCCCCTCGACGAGGGACCGCGCGACGACGAGGGGGCCGCCGCGAGCGTGGGACATGCCGTTCATGCTCTCGGCGGACGCGGTCCCGTGCAACCGCTTCGCCGAACAGCGGGCCTGGACCCACCTCGGCCGGACGCGCGTCAGCTCGGCGGCGCGATCGACAGGGCGTGGTGGAACACGTTCCTCGGGTCCCAGCGAGCCTTGACCCGTTGGAGCCTCGGGTAGTTGTCCTTGTAGTACAGGGTGTGCCACGGGACCCCGGACCTGTTCCACCTCGGATCGGCGGTGTCGGTGTCCGGGTAGTTGACGTAGGAGCCGTCGTTCACGGCGTTCGGGACCGGCACACCCCCGGTGTCCCGGTACATCGCGGCGTACCAGCGCCGGATCCAGTCCAGGTTCGCCCGCTCGGCTCCCGCGTCGTCCCAGGTGACGGTGTAGATCACCTTCATGACGCTGTCCCGCTGGGCCAGGGCGGTCGCGTCCGGCGCCGTGGCGTTCACCCTCCCGCCGTAGGACACCAGGATCATCACCGCGCGCTCGTTCTCGTGGTCGGTGCTGGTGAGGTAGGCGTAGGCGGTCCTGATCTGCTCGTCGGTGAACCGCCTGCGCAGGTAGGCCGCCTTCGCCTTGAACATCCCGGACTCGTCGTCCTGGCCGAGCGAACCCGCTTTCACCCCCGCCAACCACGGCAGGCGGTGCGGCGGGCGCACCACGGTCGTTCCCGCGACGCCCTCGGTGACCTCCGCGAGGTAGTCCCGCAGCAGCCGGTCGGCGTCGGGGAGGGTGCCGTCCAGCGAGACGACCATCGCGAACGCGCCGGGGTCGGCGCCGGTGGCGCGCCGGTTGACCAGCAGCGGGCTGAAGAGGCTGGCGTAGCGGGAACCGGGGGCGCTGTTGCGCTCGTGCCACTCGCCGTAGTTGCGCAGCAGCCGGTGGAACGACTCCTCGGTGGTGTCCCGCCAGCTCCACGCGACCGTCGCGCCGAGGGTGACGGCGGGCGGCCTCGGCAGCAGGCGGGCGGGATCGTCGCCGGTGGCGCCGGGCGTGCGCATCCAGTACCGGGTGACCACGCCGAAGTTGCCGCCCCCGCCCCCGGTGTGCGCCCACCACAGGTCCCGGTTCTCGTCGTCGGGCTCGCGGGTCGCGACCACCGTCCGCGCCCGTCCCGAGCGGTCCACCACGACCACCTCCACGGCGTGCAGGTAGTCCACGACGGAACCGAGCTGCCGGGACAGCGGGCCGTAGCCGCCGCCCTGCACGTGCCCGCCGGCGGCCACGCCGCCGCACTGGCCGCCGGGGATCGTGACGCCCCAACCGAGGTAGAGCCGTTCGAACACCTCCCACAGGGTGGCGCCCGCCTCGATCACGAACGCGTCGCGGCGCCGGTCGAACCCGACCTGCCGCAGCGCGGACAGGTCGATCACCACCTCCGCGCCCTCGCCCACGAAGTTCTCGTAGCAGTGCCCGCCGCTGCGGACCGTGACCCGCTTGCCCGCCCGCACGGCGTCGTCCACGGCCCGCTCGACCTGCTCGGTCGTCGTGGGCAGGCGGAAGTGCTCGGGGCGCGGGAAGAACCGCTCGCTCGTGCGGCGCAGCACGAGGTCCTCGTAGCGCGGGTCGCCCCGCGGGACCAGGACCGCCTCGCCCTCGGCGGGTGCGGCGGCCGCGGTCGCCCGGTACCCGATCAGCGCCGCTCCTCCGAGCGCCGCGGTGCCCGCGATGAACCCGCGGCGGGTGTGGTCAGCCATGACTTCTCCGAACTGCGCGTCGATGTGTGGCGCCGACGCTAGGGAGGGCGAACCGACGGCGACACCCGTCCAGACCCCGTCCGGGGTGGGGCTGAACCCACGCCGCGGCGGCCGTCGGGCTGTTGCCGTCGCGGTCGCCGGGGACGGCTCTCGTCCCAGCGGTTCCCGTGCACCGCCTCACCGCGCCGGACCGCGACGCGGCCGAGCCCGCGGTGCTGGAGCAGCGCCGCGGCCACCTGGGACCGGCCCGCGCTGAGGACGCGGACGAACAGCGCTTCGGGGATCCCGCTCACCGGTGGTGTCCTCCTCGCGGCCCGGTGCCGTGCACGGGGGAGCGCGGCAGGTCGCGTCGACCTCCGCCCACCGGGGACCCGCGGTCCGGCACGCTCCCCCCGCGTGCCGGACCGCTCCACCCGGTCAGCGCGCGCCGGGTGCGTTCAGGGTGAGCACCTGCGGCTCGGTGGGGGCGCAGCAGCCGCCACCCCCGGCCTCCGGTGCGTCGAAGTCGCCCGAGCCGCCGCAGACACCGGTCTCGGGCAGCGTCAGCTCCACGCGCTCGGCCGCGGCGTCGTCACCGGCCAGCTTGGCCACGACGCTGCGCACCTGCTCGTAGCCGGTCAGCGCCAGGAACGTCGGCGCGCGCCCGTAGCTCTTCATCCCGACCAGGTACACGCCCGGCTCCGGCTGGGCCAGCTCGGTGGCGCCGTGCGGGTACACCGTGCCGCACGAGTGGGAGTTCGGGTCGATCAGCGGCGCCAGCGCGGTCGGCGCCTGCAACACCGGGTCGAGGTCCAGCCTGGTCTCCGAGAGCCACGACAGGTCCGGCCGGAACCCGGTCAGCGCCACGACCTCGTCCACCGGCTCCAGGCGGTGCCCGTCCACCGACACGAGCGCGAGCCCGTCGCCGTCGCGCTCGACCCCGGCCGTGCGGAACCCGGTGACGGTCTCGACCCGGCCGGCCCGCACGGCTTCTCGCGCGCGCAGGCCCAGCGCGCCGCGAGCCGGTAGCTGGTCGGCGTCGCCACCGCCGAAGACGCCGCCGACCGCGCCGCGGCGCAGCAGCCAGACGACCTCGGTGCCCGGCAGTTCCGTCAACGCCACCAGCGCGGTGAGCGCGGAGTGCCCGCTGCCCGCCACCGCCACGCGCCTGCCCGCGTACCGCGCCGCCACCTCCGGGTCGCGCGTGTCCGGGACCCGGTAGGAGATCCGGTCGGCGGCGGCGCGCTCGCCGATCGCGGGCAGCCCGTCGCCGCCCAGCGGGTTCGGCGTGGTCCAGGTGCCGGAGGCGTCGATGAGCCCCCTGGCGGTGAGGCGCTCCTCCGCGCCGTCGGCGGTGACGACGTGGACCGTCAGCGGTTCGGTCTCGCGACCGGCGTCGACGATCCGGTCACGGCCGCGTCGGGCGACGCCGACGACCTCGGTGTCGAACCGCACCGCGTCGCCCAGCACCGCGGCCAGCGGCCCGAGGTAGCGCTCGACCCACTCGGCACCGGTCGGGTAGCCCTCGGTCGGGCGCCGCCAGCCGGTGGGCTCCAGCAGGCGGGCGGCGGCCGGGTCGACCAGCTCGGGCCACGCCGAGAACAGGCGCACGTGGTGCCACCTCGCCACCGCCGCGCCCGCTCCGGGCCCGGCCTCCAGCACCAGCGGTGTGATCCCGCGTTCGACCAGGTGCGCCGCCGCGGCCAGCCCGACCGGGCCCGCACCCACCACTACCACCGGCAAGTCAGTCATCGAACGTCCCCATTCATCGATCTCCGTCGATCCAGCGGAGCGACTGTATCGACCGGCTTCGATTGACGCAACCATCGATCCGAGTCGATAATCGACCGCATGACGACCACGACCCCCCAACTCGGCTCGCTCGCACCGCAGGACGCGGCGACCTACGCCGAGTGGTTCGCCTGCCTGGCCGAGCCCACCAGGGTGCGGCTGCTGCACGCCGTCGCGGTCGCGAGCAGGCCGGTCAGCGTGGGGGAGCTGACCGAGCAGCTCGGCATCAGCCAGTCCACCTGCTCCCACCACGTGCGCAAGCTGGCCGACGTCGGCTTCGTCGGGCTGCGCAAGCAGGGCACGACGACGCTCGTCACCGTGAACCCGTCGTGCTGCACCGGTCTGCCGCACGCCGCCGACGCCGTGATGGGCATGCTCGCCCCGGCGCCGTGCTGCCCGAGCGACGTGCCCGACGACGTCGTCGTGCGCGACCTGCGGGCCGACGACTGGGCCGCCGTGCGCCGGGTCTACGCCGAGGGCATCGCCACCGGGGACGCCACCTTCGAGACCGAGGTGCCCTCCCGCGCGAGCCTGGACGCCCGGTGGCTGCCGGGGCACCGCTGGGTCGCCGAGGTCGACGGCCGGGTCGCGGGCTGGGCCGCGGCGACGGCCGTGTCGGCCCGCGACTGCTACTCGGGCGTCGCGGAGACCTCGGTGTACGTCGGCGACGGCTTCCGCGGCCGGGGCGTCGGCAAGGCGTTGCTGCGCAAGCAGGTGGTGGCCGCCGACGCGGACGGCCTGTGGACCCTCCAGACGTCGATCTTCCCGGAGAACCGCACGAGCCTCGCCCTGCACCACAGTGCCGGCTACCGCACGCTCGGTGTCCGCGACCGCATCGCCCAGCACCACGGTCGTTGGCGCGACACCGTCTTCCTCGAACGCCGCAGCCGATCGGACGCCGCTCCGGCAGCGGGGTGAGACGCGCCCGCGGCGCGTCCGGTCCGGGGTGGACTCGTCGCGCCCCGCCTGCCCGCCGCGGGGCCAACGTCATCGAAGACCCGGGACCAACCGCACTGCCCGCGGGGTGCGGACGGCGAAAGCCTTGTCCCGTGAACGCCACCGCGTCGGCCGCGCGCTGACGCGGGCCTGTCGGCGGGCGGACGGGAGGTGGGTGGGGTGCGGGAACCCTTGGTGGAGTTCGTGATGACCAGGGCGGTCGTCACGGCGCGGCCGGACGCGACCTTCACGGAGGTCGCGGAACTGCTGGCGGACAACGGGATCAGCGCGGTCCCGGTCGTCGACGACCGGGGAGCGCCGATCGGCGTGGTCTCCGAGGCCGACCTCCTCGTCAAGCAGGAGTACTGGAGCGGCGGCCGGGACAGTCCGGGAAGGATCGCGGGCCGCGCCAGGAGGGCGAGGTGGCGCAGGTCGCTCGGCACCACGGCGAACGACGTGATGTCGTGGCCGGTGCTCACGATCGACCCCGGCGCACCGGTCAGCGAGGCGGCCGCGACGCTGGCCGAGGCGAACGTGCGCCGCCTGTTCGTGGTCGACCGCGACGGCGCGCTGGTCGGCGTGCTCACCCGGCTCGACCTGCTGCGCGCCTACCTGCGCGACGACGGCGACCTGCGCGAGGAGGTGCGGCGGTTCGTGTTCCGCACGGTGCTCCGGGTCGACCCGGACGCGGTGGACGTGGTGGTCGACGCGGGGGTGGTGACGCTGTCGGGGCAGCTCGACCGCCGCGGCGAGGTCGACATCGCGGTCGCGCTGACGCGCGCTCTGCCCGGTGTCGTCGAGGTGCGCGGCGAGTTGGTCCACCGGTTCGAGGACCCGTGACGGGCCTGGCCGTCGCGGGACACCGCGGGAGGCGATGACCTGGCGGAGCTGGCCGCCACGGGTGCTCGACCACCGGGTCGCGCAGCGTTCCGGTGGTCGGGGACGGTCGGCTCGTCGGCGTCGTGACCCGCCGCGACGTGCCTGCCGCGGTCCGCCGCGACGACCGGACCGTCCCCGCCGAGGCCCGCCACCGCCTGGCCCGCTACGGCGACCCGTCCGGTGGCGGGTCGCGGTCACCGGGGGCCGCGTGGACGTCGTCGACCTGGAGCGGTACGTCGTGCCGGTGCTCGTCAGCGCGGTGCCCGGCGTGGTCTCCGTCCACGACCCGTGGCACCACCGTCACGAAGCCTCCCGCGCGAGCTGCGCGGCGACGTCCAGCACCCGTTCGCGCTCCGCGGGCGTGCCCACGGCCGAGACGACCAGGTCGGTGGCCCCGGCGTCGCCGAACCGCCGCAGCTCGGCCAGCACGTGCTCCTCGTCGCCCGCGACCACGGTGTCGGCCGGACCCGCCAGTCCGCCGCGGTCGAGGACGGCGCGGTAGGCGGGCAGGTCGCCGACCAGCGCGAAGTCCCTGGCGACGCCCTCGCGCAGGCCGTCGGGGTCGGAGGTCACCGACACCACCACCGTCACGACCACCCGCGCCCCGTCTCCGAGGCTGGGGACGAGGTGGTCGGCGACGGTGTCCGGGCGCACCCACACCGCGATGGTGCCCTCGGCCAGGTCCCGCGCCACCGCGAGCATCCTCGGGCCCAGCGCCGACAGCAGCACCGGCGGCGGGGTCGCCCGGACGAGCGGGCCCGTGTCGACGGTGAAGTGCTCACCCCGGAACGCCACCGTTTCGCCGCGCAGCAGCGGCCGGAGGACCTCCAGGTACTCGCGGGTGTGGCGGGCGGGGGAGGTGTAGGGCAGGCCGAGCGCGCCGGTCACGTGCACCGCGTGGCCGGGACCGATCCCCAGGGTGAGCCTGCCGCCGGTGAGCGCCTGCACGGTCAGCGCCTCCGTCGCCAGTGCGACCGGGTGCCGCGGGTACGTCGGCACCACGGCCGTGCCGAGTTCGGCGGGCCCGTCGGGCAGCGCGCTCAGGACGGTCAACGGGTCCCACCCGCCGGGTTGCTGGTTGGTCCACGCGCCGTGCAGCCCGCGCGCGGCGGCGTCGGCCGCGCCCCGTGCGAAGTCGCCGATGTCGTCGGCCGCCGTGAGATGTGCTCCGATCCTCATGGGACGACCCCACCAGCCCGCCGGGCCGCGAACCAGACCCGATGATCACGCGCAGCGATAACATCGCGTGATCGTCGAGTGGTCGGGGGCACGGTGGAGCTGCGGGCGCTGCGGTACTTCGTCACGGTCGCGGAGGAGCTGCACTTCGGTCGGGCCGCTCAGCGGCTGGGCATCGTGCAGCCCGCCGTCAGCCAGCAGATCGCCCGGCTGGAACGGGAGCTGGGCGCGCGGCTGCTCGACCGCACGCCCCGCCGGGTCCGCCTCACCGCCGCCGGGCGCCGGGTGCTGGTCGCGGCGCGGGAGGCGCTGGAGGCGGCGGACCGGGTCAGGGCCGCGGTCGACGCCCCGACCGGCGTCCTGCGCATCGGCACGACCAGCGGTCTCACCGACCGGCTCGAACGCGGGCTCGACGTCCTGCGGGAACGCACCCCGGACTTCGAGGCCGTCCTGGTCGACCTCCCGGTGCCCGCCCGGCTGGCGGCGGTGCGCGGTGGTGATCTCGACCTTGCGCTGGTGCGCGGTGTGGTGTCCGCGCCGGGGGTGAGGGTGCTGCCCGCGTGGACGGAGCCGCTGCGCGCGGTCGTGTCGCACCGCCACCCGCTCGCCGACCGCGCCGTCGTGTCCATCCGCGACCTGGCTGACGGCGTGCTGCGCCTGGTCTCCCGGCAGTGCGACCCGGCGCTCAACGACGTCGTCACGGCGGCGCTGCGCGAGGCGGGCGCGAGCCCCCGGCTGGGTCGCCCCACCGGCACGACGCAGGACACGATCGTGGAGATCGGCGCGGACCCCGACAGCTGGACCCTGCTGCCCGCCGACCAGGTCCGGGCAGGTGGTTCCACCCGCGTGCGGGCGATCCCGCTCGACCCGCCCGTGTCGGTCGTGGGCAGCGTGGTGGCCCCGGACGCGTTCGCCGACGGGTGCGCGGCGAACGCCGTGGCCGCCTTCCGCGACGCGGCCTGCGCGGACGTTCCCGGTCCCTCCGGGTCGTAGGTCCCGCGCGGCAGGGTCCGAGCGCACCGGACCGGCGGCTCGTCCCGCGCCGCCGGTCCGGCGGCGCGCCCCCGCGGTCGGCTCTCCCCGTCGGTTTCGGAGGAAATGGATTCCGCATTTCGACGGTGACATTCTCCACGGCACCGGATTCGGTTCGGCGCGTTCTCAGCCGCCGCCGTCGCTATCGGGAGCCAGCAGTCGGAGCACGACGTCCCGATCGTTCATCCCGCGGGTTTCGCCCGTGGAACCGGCGTCGAACCAGGAATTCACCTCGGCGTCCGCTCCGGTCGAGGTGTCCTCCTCGGGCGGCCAGCCGCGGTAGCGCACGGTGGCGAGCACCTCGGCCCCCTCGACGGTCCGCGCGGCCAGGTCGAGCGCCACCGCGCGGGTGATCCCGAACGTGGCCGCGGTCGACACCGCGTCGGGGACCCACCGGGCCACCGCGTCGACCGTCGCGCTCGACGGCGACGCGGAGCTGTCGAACGCGACGGTGCCGACCAGACCGTGTTCGGCGACGGCGGCGCCGAACACGGACAGGACGGTGTCGAACGACCGGTCTCGGCCGGTGCGGGCCTGCTCGCTCGCCACGACGCGCGCCCGGCTCGTGATCCGGTCCGCCTCCAGGACGGCCGAGTCGATCCGCTTCGAGAACGCGTCGGGCACGTGGGACTTCAGCGAGCACAGCGTCGAGGTGATCGCGAACAGGCTGCCCGCGATGTCGCCGTAGACGCGCGCCACCACGTCCCTGGCGCTGTCCGCGGGCGTGGCGCACCGGACGACCTGCGAGTTCGGCACCAGCAGCGCCCACGCCAGGTGTTCGGCGAACGCGGTCGCCATCTCGCGGTCCGCCTCGCCGAAGCCCGCCCGCCCCGGTGAGCGGGTCAGCAGGAGCGCCGCCTGGAACTCGCCTCCGCTGTACGCGGGGGCGACGACGCAGGGGCCCACGGTGCTCGACCTCGCTGACTGGCAGGTGCGCTCGTCCAGCGTCACCTCGTCGATCAGCAGGGTCCGGGCCGCCTCGACCGCGAGCGCCGTGACCGAGCCCCCGAGGGGCAGCACGCTGTTCTCCCAGCCGCTCAGGTCGCCGGTCGCGACGACGACGCGGACCCAGTCGCCGTCGTGGAACGGCACGGTGAGCGCCGCGGTGGTCGCGCCGCCGTGCACGCGGGCGCACTCCACGAGCGAGCGCGTCAGCGCGAGCGGGTCGGACAGCGGACTGGCACCGGACAGCAGGGCGCCCAGGGCGCTCCGCCACACCCCGTTCGCCGCGGGACCGGTGTCGGCGTGCGACGCGGCCACGTCGGGTTCATCCGAATTCATTCTTTTCCCACCGAATTGTGGTTCCACTGGCCGATCAGACTATCGGAAATAAGGTATTTGATCTCTCAACGGTACTCCCCGGAGGAATGCCGGGCGGATTCGTCCGCAGGAGTACCCGAACGGACCACCAGTGGCGGAGGCGTTGAGCGGAACGGGGCCGTCCCGGGTCCGAAGTCCCGTGCGAGTCGGTCGGTTGGACCCTCACCGCGCCCGTCCCGGTGGGCGAGCGTGGAGGTGGACGACCCCTGGGTGCTCGACGTCCGCGCCCGTCGGGACGCGGGCGGGTTCGAGCGCCACACCACGAGGAGGCGCGATGACCACGGCGGCGGCAGGCTACCCGGTGCGGGTGCGCGGGAGGCTCGATCCTGGACTGAGCCGGTGGCTCTGGCTGGTCAAGTGGTTCCTGGCGGTCCCGCACCACGTCGTGCTGGTGTTCCTGTGGTTCGGGTTCGCGGCGTGCACGGTGCTGGCGTTCTTCGGCATCCTGGTGACCGGCCGCTACCCGCGCCCCCTGTTCCACTTCACCCTCGGCGTGCTGCGCTGGACCTGGCGCGTCGCCTACTACACCTACGGCGCGCTGGGCACCGACCGGTACCCGCCCTTCACGCTCGGCGCGGTGCCCGACTACCCGGCGACCCTGGACATCGCCTACCCCGAGCACCTGTCGCGCGGTCTGGTGCTGGTCAAGTGGTGGCTGCTGGCGATCCCGCACTACCTCGTCCTCGCGGTCTTCCTCGGCGGCGGCGGGTACGCGGCGGCGCGGGCGGGGGAGTGGGCCTACGGCGCGGGCGGCGGACTGGTGGCCCTCGCCGCCGTGTTCGCCGGGGTGGGGCTGCTCTTCACCGGCCGCTACCCGAGCGGCCTCTTCGACCTCCTGCTCGGGATGGACAGGTGGGCGCTGCGCGTCGCCGCGTACGCGGGCCTGATGACCGACGCCTACCCGCCGTTCCGCCTGGACCTCGGCGGCGACGAACCCGGCGCCACGACGATCGACCAGGTGCCGCCGCCGCAGCCGCCCCGCGCGGACGGGTGGTCCGGCGGTCGGGTCGCGGCCGCCGTGGTCGGGGCCCTGCTGCTCGGCCTGGGGGCGCTGGTCTCCGCGGTCGGGACGGTCGGGCTCTGGGCCGACGCGACCCAGCGCGACAGCGCCGGGTACCTCGACACCGGGACGGAGTCCTTCCGCACCGACGGGTACGCGGTGTCGTTCGGCGCGGTGGACCTGAGCTGGACCGACCCGCGGTGGCAGATCGGCGGGGACTGGCTCGGCGAGGTCGAGCTGCGGGTGGACCGGGACGTGTTCGTCGGCATCGGCCGCGCGGACGACGTGGCCCGGTACCTCTCCGGTGTCGAGCACGACGAGGTGGTGCTGGGCGGGAACGACGTCGACCAGCGGCACCGGGCGGGCGGTCCGCCGCCCGGAGAGCCCGGTGCCCAGTCGGTGTGGGTGGCGTCCGGGACCGGATCGCTGACCTGGCGCGCGGAACGGGGCACGTGGGCGGTGGCCGTGCTCAACGAGGACGGCGGCCGGGTGGTCGACACCGACCTGTCCGCACGGGCGACCGTCCCCGCGCTCGGACCGATCTCGCTGGCACTGCTGGTGGGCGGTGTCCTGGTCCTGGCGCTCGGCGGGACGACCCTGCTCGTCGCCGCGGTCCGCGCGTCGCGCCACCAGGCCGCCCCGCCGGTCGAGGCCGAGCAGCCCGCGCCGCCGGAACGGACGTAGCGCCACGCCGGGGGCGCACCGCTCACCCCGACGAGCGGTGCGCCCCCGGCGTGGCCGACCACGGGGCGGTTCCAGGAGGAGTGCCGAACGTCATCGGCGGTCTGGGACCAAGCGCTCTGCCGTCCGGCGGCGGAGGGCGGGAACCTCGGGGGCGGAAGCGAAGCGGGCGTGGTGCGGTCCACCTAGGCCGAGCGCGAGCACCAGAGCCGAAGCCGCACCGCGGGGAGGAGCCGGCATGAAGATCGACGAGATCATCACCGAAGCGCGCGACGCGATCACGGTGCGGCGGGTGTACTCCGAGCCGTACGAGCGCGACGGCGTCACCGTGATCACCGCGGCCTCCGTCGGCGGCGGGGGCGGT
>NZ_DBNGPQ010000115.1:0-5012 GCF_057122925.1 Umezawaea sp.
GGCCAGCGGCCAGATCAGTGATGGGCCGGGGGCGGGTCAGTGATCACGGCGGAAGAAGAGATCGTGAATCGCGTGGGGTAACCCAGGGGTGACCGTCGACCGCAACCGGGGTGCGACCGCGCCACCGTCACAGCGGACCGCTGTACAACACCACACCCGCCCCGTCGAACACCCGCACCGTCAACCCCGATACCCGATCCCGCGGCAACGGCACGAAATAAGCGAAGGTCTCCGCCGCGGTGTCGGCCAGGACCGGACGACCACCCGGCAGGAACATCTCTATCCGCGCCACCTGCGGCAACGTCCGGCCATAACCCAGAAACCCGGTATCAGCATCCACACCACCCCCACCCACCAACACCCGACCCACGTTGCGCAAACCCCGCTCCGTCAGCGGGCCCACGCCTGAGCCTGAGCCCAGCGGGTGCACACCGCACATGGCGATCACCTCTGGTGAGCTCGCGACGACGATCTTGTGGCCCTGGCCGTCGTCGATGAGGGCTCCGAGAGTGAAGTTGGCTGGGTCCAGTTCGGGGTTTCCGCAGGAGCGCAGGAGTTCTGCCTTGACCGCTTGGGGGTCCTTGGCCTTCTGCTCCTTCTGCTCCTGGCTCGCGGGTGCCGTGGGGGCAGGCTGGGGTGTCGTGCCTGCCGCGGCCGGGAGTTCCCGTGGTTCCCACAGGGCGTTGCTGATCACTGCCAGCAGCAGCGCTACAGCGGCGGCCACTACGGCGGTGGCTCGCATGGATCCGATCGGCACCTTTTTCCCTTCAGTCCTGGGTGAAAGTGTGGCACGAACGGGTGGGGAAGATCGACACCAGCCTCACTTCGGGCGCAGGATCGTGGTGCGTTTGGTCTGCTCGCTCTCCAGGGCGGAATGAACGGGTACGTCGTAGGAGGCGAGAACGGTGAATTCCGCGCGGGGCAGGTGGGCTCGTTGGGGGTCCCCCACGAGGACCGCCGCGCCTCGTCCGGTGGCTGCCCGGAGGAACGGCAGGACTCGGTTGGCCATGCCCCGGTCGTAGAAGACGTCGCCCGCCAGGACCACGTCGTAGGCGTTCGGTTCTCCTCCCAGGAGGTCCGTGTTCGCCGTGGTGATCGTGACGCCGTTGAGGGCCGCGTTGAGGGGGATGGCGGCGGTGGCGAGGGGGTCGATGTCGTTCGCCGTGGCCATCGCTGCTCCGGCCAGGCGGGCGGCGATGGCCACCAGGCCCGAACCGGAGGCCAGGTCCAGGACGTGGCGGCCGATGACCACCTCGGGGTGGTCCAGGACGTAGCGGGCCAGGGCTTGGCCGCCCGCCCACGGGAACGCCCAGAACGGTGGGTCGTCCTTCGCCGTGGCCTCCCAGAGGGAGATGACGTCGTCCGCTCCGTGCAGGATCACTTCCGGCACCAGCGGAACCAGTTGGGGCCGGGTGTTGTCCAGCACGAACCTCGTGTGGTCCACCTAAGCGGTCATCGGGGTGGCGGTGTGCGGGCGAGCGCGGGTCGGGCTCGGGGAAGCGCCCCCTGGTGTTCGGGTTCGGTCAGTGGGGATCTCGCCATGGGGTGATGGTAGTGCTGGTGGAAAGGTGCGTCGGTTCGGGATCGAGTGGGGCGGGAAAGGGGAAGTGGGAAGGAAAGGGGAAAGGAAACGGGGAGGCGGAGGCGGTCGTGGAGGGGTTAGAGACCGCCTGCCACTCGTAGTACGGCACCGGTGGTGAAGGCCGCTTCCGGGCTCAGCAGCCAGGCTATGGCGTTGGCGATGTCGTCCGGCTCGCCCGCGCGGCGCAGGGGGATCACCGCGGCCATTCGATCGGGGCGGTCGGGGATGCCCGAGACGGCGTGGATGTCGGTGCGGACGGTGCCCGGTGCCACGCAGTTGACGCGGATGCCGCGCGGGCCCAGTTCTTTGGCGAGGCCGATGGTGAGGGCGTCCACGCCTGCTTTCGCGGCGGCGTAGTGGACGTACTCGTTGGGGCTGCCCAGGGTTGCGGCGGCTGACGAGACGTTGACGACGGCGCCGCCCTCGGTGAGGTCGCGGGCGGCCCTGCGGGCGCAGAGGAGGACGCCCAGGAGGTTGACGTCGAGGACGTGGCGGAGGTCTTCGACGCGCAGGTCGGCCAGTGGGCCGGCGGGGCTGGTGGCGCCCGCGTTGTTGACCAGGCCGGTGATCGGGCCCAGGACGCTGGCCGCGGTGTCGAACAGTTCGTCGACGTCCCGCGGTGAGGTGGTGTCCACGCGGACGGCGACGGCCTGGCCGCCGTCGGCGCGGATGTCGCGCGCCAGCGCGTCGGCCTCGTCGAGGGCTTGGCGGTAGCCGATGGCGACGTGGTGGCCTCGGGCGGCGAGGGTGCGGACGGTGGCGGCGCCGATGCCGCGGCTCCCACCGGTCACCACGGTGACGGGATTCATGCGGTGAGCCTAGAGAAACCAGGGGTGGGTTCCGGTGGGGTGGGTATCCGGCGTGGATGCGTCACCGATCAGCGAACGCCGCCCCGGCTTCACCCGTTCAGCCCTGTTCGGGCAATCTGTGGCTGTGATCGAGCCGCTCTGCTCCGCGTTCTCCGCGGCCCTCGACGAGCCCCGGTCCGGGACGGCCGCCACGGCGAAGGCGTGGGTGTGCCTGGAGCAGCCGGGGCCGTGGGGTCCGGACGCGCTGCTGGAGAGCCACCTCGACCCGGAGCTGGGTGCGGAGCTGATCCGCCGGTCGACCGGGACCGGGGTGCGGGTGCTGCTGATCCGTCGGCCGGGCAAGCACGCCGACCGGCACCTGCCGCAGCGTCGCCGCGTCTTCCTGGCCAGTTGCGCGCCCGGCTCGTCGTGGCTGGAACGGGCGGAGCTGACCGAGCCGGAGGAGTTGCTGGAGCTGGACTTCGCCGCGCTCGGGGAGGGGCGGTCGACCGGGTTCGGCACGCCGGAGGCGGGGCCGCTGCTGCTGGTGTGCACCAACGGCCGCCGTGACGTGTGCTGCGCGCTGTACGGGCGGCCGATCGTGGCGGACCTGGTCGCGCGGCACGGTGACGCGGTGTGGGAGTGCACCCACACCGGTGGTCACCGGTTCTCCCCCACCGGGGTGCTGCTGCCCTCGGGATACCTCTACGGGGGGTTGGACACCGACTTCGCCGACGCGCTGCTGGTCGCGCGGGACGTGGTGGTGGAGCGCTGCCGGGGGCGGTCGTACTGGTCGAAGGCGGGGCAGGTCGCGGAGGTCGCGGTGCGGGCGCGGACCGGAGAGGTCGGTGACGTGCTGCGGGTGGAGCCGGAGCGGCGGCGGGACGAGACGGCGTGGACGGTGCTGGTGCGGCACGACGACGGCCGCGAGTGGGAGGTCGGTGTGGCGGCGCGGAGGCTGCCGCCCGCGCGGCCGACCAGTTGCGGCAAGGAGCCCGCGATCCCGACCGCGCTGGTCGTGACGAGCGTCGATCAGCTCGTGCCGGTGGCCTGAGCGCCGGGTTTCCCGGTCGCGGCGCGCGGCACGGCCGCGGAGAACAGGCCGAGGCCGAGGGCGTACGGGTCGGCGAGGCCGACCTCGTGCAGCGCGTCCTCGGGGAGCGCGAGCAGCGAGATCGCGACGCCGAGGAAGTAGGCGTCGAGCAGGCCGGTGTCGCGGGTGGTGCTGGGCAGTCCGGCGGTCTGGTGGAGTTCGGCGCTGGCCTCGGCGTTGGCCACGGCCATGCGGCTCAGCGCCGCGCGCACGCCGGGCCTGCGCACGGCCTCCAGGTACAGCTCGACCATGGCGAGGACGTGCGTCGGGTCTTCGGCGACCGCGCGGCGCAGCAGCGCCGGGTACAGCTCGGCGACGTCGGTGGCGGTCACGTCGGCGGGGGTGGTGTCGCGGAGCCGGTGGACGGCGGCGACGTGCAGTTCGGTCATCCGGTTCGCGGCGGCCTGGAGGAGGGCTTCCCTGGTGGGGAAGTAGTTCTTGGTGGTGCCGAGGGGCACGCCCGCCCCTCGGTCGACCGCACGGTGGGTGAGACCCCGGCCGCCTTCGTTGGCCAGCACTGAGATGGCCGTATCGCACAGCAGTTCACGACGGAGCGTCACAATTTCGGACGATACTGGTTCCTTCGGGTGAGCGCAGCGCCGGGGTGGACCGTGAAGCACCCACGGCGGTCACGATCAGGCCGCCCTGGAGCACCAGCCAGCCGCCGCACACGCACCGCTGGTAGCGGACCTGACCCGCAGCGCTGCGGTGCGTGGAGGCGGGGGCGGTGGGGTCGGTCACGGGCCAGCCGCAGGACGGGCATCTGGTGTTCACTCCCCCAGCGTGCTGTCATGGTTCAGTGCATTTCAACCCTTACGGTGGGCTGGCGGCCGAACTCGCGGTCTCGCTGGTCAACGCCGACCCCGACCAGTCCCCCGACGAGCTGCTCGCGCTGCTGCGCGCGCACGACTACCGCCACGCGGGGAGCTTCGACGCGGCGGGCGCGGCCGAGCTGATGGCGTGGGCTCGGCGGCTGGAGGCGGTGTTCGCCGGGACCGTGGACCGGGTGGCCGCGCTCAACGAGCTGCTGGCGGAGTCGTCGACGCAGCCCTACATCTCCGTGCACGACGGTCGGGAGCCGCACCTGCACTTCGCCCGCGAGGAGGGGCCGACGGTGGCGCGGGTGAAGGCCTACACGGCGTCGGGGCTGGCGCACGCGTTCTGCCAGGACCCCGATCGGGTGGGGCGGTGCGATCGGGAGGGGTGCGGGGTGGTGTACGTGGACACCTCGCGCAACGGGCGTCGGCGGTTCTGCTCCACGCGGTGCTCGAACCGGGTGCACGTGTCGGAGCATCGCCGGACGCGGCGGAATCGGACGTCGGCGTAGGGGTGGGGGTGGGTGCGGAGGGCGGGAAGCGGGTGCGGAGGGCGGGAAGCGGGTGGGAAGGGTGGAAAGGGTGGGAAGGCGGCCGGGAATGAGGGAAGAGGAAAGAAGAGGGCGGTCGGGCAGGCGAGCGGGGAGCAGTCGAGCAGCGGGCAGCGGGCAGCGGGCAGCGGGCAGCGGGCAGCGGGCAGCGGGCAGCGGGCAGGCAGGCGAACAGGCGCAGGG
>NZ_DBNGPQ010000116.1:0-9053 GCF_057122925.1 Umezawaea sp.
CCTACCGTCTCGGGCATGGTGACCGACCTGAGCCGCACCGTCCCGTCCGTGCCCGACGCCGCCGACGGCGTGGCGTGGCTGCGGGCCTCCGTCGTCCGGTTCAGCGAGGGGGCCGCGCACGCGCGGCGCCGGGCGCTGGTCGAGGCCGAGCTGGCGGGAATCGACCCGGAGGCGTTGCGGGAGTCGGCCTCGCGCGGGCGCGGCACCGCCGTGGACGTGCTGGCCGAGGCCCTCGGGCTGCCGGTGGACGCGGCGGACGTCGAGGTGGTGGCCCGCTGCTACCAGCCCCACGAGGTGATCACCGACGAGGCCGACGAGGCGCTGGCCCGGCTGGTCGCCGCGTGCGGCGGGTACGACGAGGTCACCGCCAACCGGATCGGCCTGCTGGTGCAGGCGTGCGCGGCCACGGCCGCCCTGGTCGCCGGGGTCCACCCGCCCGTGCCCACGACCCGCCGCGTCACGCCCGACGGCGCGGTGGTCGAGGTCGACCTGACCGACCACCCCTTCGGGCTCGGCGCGCACGCCTGTCCCGGCGAGCGGCACGCGCTCGCCATCGCGGAAGGACTGACCCGGTGACGTTCCACGACCTGCACCACGCCGACCGGCCGCTGGTGCTGCCCAACGCCTGGGACTTCGCGTCCGCCGCCGCGCTGTGCGCCGCCGGGTTCGCGGCGATCGGGACGACCAGCCTCGGCGTGGCCGCCGCCGCCGGGCTGCCGGACGGCGAGGGCGCCACGCGGGACGAGACGGTGGCCCTGGCCCGGCGGATCGTCGGGCTGCCGGTCCCGGTGACGGTGGACGTCGAGTCCGGTTTCGGGGGCGACGTCCGGGAACTGGCGGCGGAACTGGCCGAGCTGGGCGTCGCGGGCGTGAACGTGGAGGACGGGCGGCCGGGAGGGGTGCTGGCCGACCCCGAGGAGCACGCCGGGGTGGTGCGCGCGGTCCGGGAGGGCGGGCCGGGGCTGTTCGTCAACGCCCGCGTGGACACCCACTGGCTCGGGGTGCGGCAAGAGTCCACTGTGGACCGGGCGCTGCGGTACCGCGACGCGGGGGCCGACGGGGTGTTCGTGCCGGGACTGGTGCTGGAGGAGGACATCGCGGCGGTGGTGGCCGCCGTCGACGTGCCGCTGAACGTGCTGCACGTGCCCGCGCTGGGCGTTCAGCGGTTGGCGGAACTGGGGGTTCGGCGGATCAGCACGGGCTCGCTGCTCTTCCGGGCCGCGCTGCACGCCGCGGTCGAGGCGGCGAACGCCGTCCGCGACGGTGGGGCTGTCGCGGACGGCGTGCCGACCTACGCCGACGTGGTCGCGCTGACTACGCCGGGTTCTGGGCGTGCGTCAGGGTTTCCCAGGCGATGAACAGGTTGTCGGTGCCCTGCGGGCGCTGCTGCTCGGTGTAGCGCTGGGTGTTGGCCATCCCGATGCCCAGCCGGGTGTTCAGCGCGTTGAACGCCACCTCGGTCGTCGGGCCGAGGTTCTGCTTGCGGGTGCCGCCGCACAGCCAGGACGGCATCGCCTCCAGCTGGTAGCGGGCGTGCAGGCCGTACGCGTGGCGCATCCGGTCCTGGTTCTCGCCCCACAGGTCCTGGCCCTGGTGGTGGGCCGTCTCCGCGATGTGCGCGGCGGCGGCGAGGCCGTAGCCGGTGTGGGTGAAGTCGCGGCACGTCTCCTGGCTGACGCCGTCCTGGAACGTGGACTGGTCGTGCCAGTAGCTCACGATCTCGGCGCGGGTGTCGATGCCGCTGCCCGGCGGGGTCTTGGGCAGGGCGCCGTCGCTGGTCAGGTAGACGTACGCGGGCAGCCTGGTGCGGAAGATCGAGACGGCCTTGTCGTAGGCCGCCTTGTCCTCCAGGAAGACCGCGATGCCGATCGAGGCCTCCATCATGCTGAGTTCCCAGTTGCCGTTGGTGTTCGCCAGGCCCGCCTGGATCTCCGGCAGGTAGACGGTGCGCAGCATCGTCGCGAACCGGGTCGCGTTCGCCGCGGGCCAGCCGGTGTAGGTGTAGCGGATGATCTCGGCGGCCTTGGGCCACGACGACCCGGACCACGCCGTCTGGAGCCGGGCGTTGCTGTTGGTGTGGTCCTTGATGACCGGGGACCACGCGTCCATGATCTGGATCGCCTTGTCGGCGTAGCGGGCGTCCTTCGTGACGTACCAGGCGAGCGACAGGGTGTACGCCGCGATGGCGTCCTCGCGCTCGTCGGTGCAGCCGTGGTTCGGGTTCGAGTAGGAACCGCATTCGACGACCGCTCGCGGCTTCGGAGTGCGGGTCAGGGACGCGTACTTGCTCCCCATCATCTGGTCGTAAGCGGCTTTCCACGGCTGCGCGTTCGCGAGCACCTTGGTGCGCATGAACTCCAGTTGCGGCCTGCTGACGAGCACTCCGGGGTGGGTGAAGGTCGCGGGGGCCGCGATCGTCACGTCACCGGCCGGAGCGGGAGCGGCTGCTGTCGCCACCTGTGTCCCAGCTACCGTGAGCAGGGCGGAAAGGGCTGCTACGACGAGTTTCGCGCGCAAGGGTGAAGGGGTCATCGGGTCTCCTCGCAGGGGTTGGGGAGACCGCCAGTGTCGATGGTCCAGACCAGTTAGGTCAATGTTTTCCAGTACCGGAAATTTTTTACCCGCTATATGCACGACCGGTCAGACTAAGATTATTCATCCATGTGAACATTTGAATTGGGGAAAGGCCGCCACGCATGCCAAGAGTGAAGTTCCAGGACCTCGAACTCGAGTACGACACCTTCGGCGACCCGGCCGACCCGGCGCTGGTCCTGGTGATGGGGCTGGGCGCCCAGATGATCAACTGGGACGTCCGGCTGTGCGGGCTGTTCGTCGACCAGGGGTTCCACGTCGTCCGGTTCGACAACCGGGACATCGGCCTCTCGACCGAGCTGGCGCACCTGCCGGTGCCGGACTTCGCCGCCCTCGCCGCCGGTGACACCTCGACCGCGCCCTACCTGATGTCCGACATGGCGGCCGACCTCGTCGGGCTGCTCGACGCCCTCGGGATCGAGCGGGCGCACCTGGTCGGCGCGTCGATGGGCGGCATGATCGTCCAGCAGGCCGTCATCGACCACCCGGAGCGCGTGCTCAGCCTGTGCTCGATCATGTCGACCACCGGCGACAAGAGCGTCGGCCAGGGCAGGCCGGAGATCGTGGCGACGTTCGGCCAGCCCGCCGCCGCGACCCGCGAGGAGGTCGTCGAACAGCGCCTGGCCGCGTCGCGGATGACCCGATCGCCGGGCTTCGAGGCGGACGAGGACGCGGTGCGCGAGCGGATCGCGGCGAGCTACGACCGGTCGAACCGGCCGATGAGCACGCTGCGGCAGCTGGCCGCGATCGTGGCGTCGCCCGACCGGACCGAGGGTCTGCGCGGGGTGACCGCGCCCGCCCTCGTGATCCACGGTTCGCACGACCCGCTGGTGCACCGGTCCGGCGGTGAGGCCACGGCGGCGGCGATCCCGGACGCCGAGCTGATCATCGTCGACGGCATGGCGCACGACCTCCCGCTCGACGTGTGGCCGACCGTCGTGGAGGCGGTGACCGCCAACGCGAAGCGCGCGCGGTAGGACGTGAGGGTTCATCGGCTGTTCACCGGTTGTCCCACGTTGTCAGGGTCCCTGCCTGGACATACTCCGCGACGACGTAGCTGCCGACCCGCGAACGGTGAGCCCAGGACATGTCGCACCACCACCACGATGGCCACGAGCACCACCACCACGAGGTAGAACCCGTCGAGGGCAGCTGGCAGGACCCGGCGGACGACCGCCCCATCGCGGTCGCCCGCCGGAGGTTCCTCGCCGGACTCGGCGTCGCCGTCGGCGGCGCCGCGCTGGCGAGCACGGGCGCGGGCACCGCCGCGGCGACGCCCCGGCCGACGAACCGGTGGGGCGCGCCCCAGCGCTGGTACGCGGGCGACCACCACATCCACACCCAGTACTCCGGCGACGGCCAGTACACGGTCTCCCAGCAGGTCGCCGAGGCCCGCAAGCACGGGCTGGACTGGATGGTCATCACCGACCACGGCGGGGTGGCGCACCAGAAGCTCTCCATCGACCAGGTCGCGCCGGACATCGAGAAGGCCCGCCGGTCGAACCGCGACATCCTGGTCTACCAGGGCCTGGAGTGGAACATCCCCGGCGCCGAGCACGCGACGGTGTTCCTCCCGCCGGGCCGCGGCACCGTCGACATCCTGCGCGCGTTCGAGGCCGGGTACGACGGCGGCATCCTGTCCACCTCGGTCGCCAACGGCGGCAGGGGCCTGATCACCCGCTCCACGTCCGCCGACGGCGAGCCGTACGCGCTCGCCGCGCTGCGGTACCTGGAAGCGCAGGTCCTCAGTGGACGGACCGAGATCGCCCTGATGTTCGCCAACCACCCGTCGCGGCGCGGCGTCGACAGCCCGCACGAGCTGCGCGGCTGGCGCGACGCGGCACCCGGCGTGGCCGTGGGCATGGAGGGAGCGCCCGGCCACCAGGCCGCGGGCATCTCGAAGGCCTCGGGCGGTCGCGGCGGCGCTCGCGGCTACTACGACTCGTCGCCCGGCGTCGACAGCCACCCCGGCTACGCGCCCACCGCGACCGAGAACCCGTACCGCACCTACGGCGGGTTCGACTGGATGACCGCGAAGGTCGGCGGTCTCTGGGACTCGATGCTGGCCGAGGGCAGGCCGTGGTGGATCACGTCGACCTCCGACGTGCACCAGGTCTTCAACGACACGCTCACGCCCGGCCCGCAGGACCACGACAAGACCGGCAGCAGGGGCGCGCCGGTCGACTCCGGCGTGAAGCAGTCCGGGTTCGGCGACTTCTTCCCCGGCTTCTACAGCCAGACCGTCGTCGGGTCGCGCTCCCGGTCCTACGCGGACGTGATGCGCGGCCTCCAGGCGGGCAGGGTGATCGCGGTGCACGGCAGGCTGATCGACGGTCTCGACCTGCGCGTGCGAGCGCTCGGCGAGGGCGACGAGCAGGGCGTCACGCTGGGCGGTCGCACCTTCGTGAAGCGCGGTGGCTCGGTCGAGGTCACCATCGAGGTGACCGGTGCCGGAGGCCCGAACTTCGCCGGCGCGGTGCCGAAGCTGGCGAAGCTCGACCTCGTCGCGGGTCCGGTCACCGGCCCGGTCAGCGACCGGGACGCGCTGTCCGCGCCGGGCACGACCGTGGTGAAGTCGTTCGAGGTCAGCAAGAACCGGTCGAGGTTCACCCACGTGTTCCGCGACGTCCCCGGCTCGTTCTACCTGCGCGTGCGCGGGTCCGACGGCAAGCGGCTCACCGCGGACGGCGGACCCGTCATGGACGTCGTCGGCGACGCGGAACCGTGGAACGACCTCTGGTTCTACGCCAACCCGGTGTTCGTGGACGTGGTCTAGTGCGCTGGGTGCGACTGGTTCCGGAGTTCACCTCGGTGGGCGCGCACTTCGACCGCGAGGTGCTGTCCGCGCTGGACAGGGCCGGTGTGGCGGCCGACCTCGTGCTGACGCACGTCGAGCGCGGCGACCCGGTGGCCGCGACGGTGGTGTTCGCCAGGATCACCGGCGGGCTCGCGCCCGGCACCGAGGTCGACCCGCCCGCAGAGGGGCGCTGCGCGCGGTTCCCCGGCCAGTCGAGCCTGGTCGGTGTGCACCACGTCGCGGAGATCGTCGAGGCCACGGCGATCGACCAGGTGGTCGGCATCGGGGCCTCGGTCACGCCCGACACGCGCGTGGACACCGCCGGGTTCGTCCGGCCGCGGTACCGCGACGGGCTGCTGGTGCTGCTGGTCGAACCCGCCGCGGGCGGGGTGTTCCAGCCCGCGGAGGTCGAGCAGCCGCACGAGTGCTGCGGGGGAGCGCACTGACGAGCGCCTCGTGGCCGGTCAGCGTCCTGACCGGCCACGAGGCGCTCGCAACGGCTAGGTCCGCGCGGGGGTGAGCAGGTCGCCGAGGCCGATGCGCTCCAGGAACTCCACCCTGATCCGGTCCGCCACGGCGGAGACCTCCTCCGACCCGTCGTTCGCCGGGTCGACGTGCGTGCGGAACGGCCTGGTGCCGAAGGGCTTCCCCACCACCTCGACGACGGCGTCCGCGACGGCTGACACGTCGGAGTCCGGCGCGAGGGCGGCGAGCCGCTCCGACACCTGCTCCGCGAGCCCGGCGTAGCGCGTCTCGTACGCGGCGACCGTGGCCCGGTCGGCAGGACGGCCGCTGTTCGGGAAGTGGTTGGTGCCCGTGGTGAACGCGCCCGGCACGATGATCGCGGTCTCGATCCCGAAGCGGGCGACCTCGGCCGCGCAGCTCACGGCGACGGCGTCCACCGCGGCCTTGGCGGCGAAGTACGGCCCCAGGTAGGGCGGCGTGCCGCCACGGGTGCTGGTGCTGCCGGTCCACAGGAGCAGGCCGCGGCCCTGGGCGCGGAGCAGCGGCAGCGCCGCGCGGTTCACCCGCTGCGCGCCGAGCACGTTGGTGTCGTACACCCGCGCCATCTCCTCGGGCGTGAACGCCTCGGTCGGGCCGGTGACCATGTGGCCCGCGTTGTGCATCAGCACGTCGATCCGCCCGTGGGCGGCGTGCACGGCGGCGACGGCGGCGTCGGCCGACGCCTGGCTGGAGACGTCCAGCTCGACCGACCGCAGGTCGACGCCGTGCTCAGCCGAGAACCTCGCGTACTCCTCGACCTTGGGGGCGTTGCGGTCGTTGGTGCTCCGCATCCCGGCGTGCACGGTGTGGCCCGCGCGGGCGAGCGCCTTGGCGGTCAGCTCGCCGATGCCGCTGGACGCGCCGGTGATCAGGACTACCTCGCTCACGACGTGTGTCCTTTCGAGACGGTGGGGGTCAGACGATGCCGCCGTTGGAGCGGATGGTCTGGCCGTTGATCCAGCGGGCGGGACCTGCGAGGAACGCCACGAGGTCGGCGTGGTCGGACGGCTGGCCGAGGCGCTCCAGCGGGGCGGCCTTCGCGAGGTTCGCGATGGTCTCCTCGTCCTTGCCGTCCAGGAACAGGGCGGTGGCGGTCGGGCCGGGGGCGACGGTGTTGACCGTGATGTCCCGGCCGCGCAGCTCCTTGGCGAGGATCATCGTGATGGCCTCGACGGCGCCCTTGGTCGCGGCGTACGGGGCGTAGGTGGGCGCCCGGAGCCCGAGCACCGACGTGGAGAACGTGATGATCGCGCCACCCCCGCGCACCCGGCGGGCGGCCTGCTGGCCGACCACGAACGTGCCGCGGACGTTGGTGCGGTGCATGCGGTCCAGTGCGTCGAAGTCGATGTCCGCCACGGCCGACAGGTACATGGTGCCCGCCGCGTGGACGACCACGTCGACCCCGCCGAACGCGGACTCGGCCGCGTCGAACAGCGCGCTCACCTGGTCGACCTCGGCCACGTCCGCCCTGACCGCGATGGCGTCGCCGCCCGCGCCGGTGATGGCGTCCACGGCGGCCCTCGCCTCGGTCTCGTTCCCGGCGTAGTTGACGACGACCGCGAAGCCCTCCCGGCCGAGTCGCTCGGCGGTGTCCCGGCCGATGCCGCGGGAGCCACCGGTGATGATCGCGACGCGCTTGCTCATGGTCCTTCTCCTCCTGGGTGTGGGGTAGCGCCGGTCGTCGCCGCGTGCGACGACCGCTGGTGCTGCTGGGTTCTCGGTGGGTCAGTCGGTGAGGCGGGTCAGCCACTCCCGCAGCACGCCCGTCTCGGCCGCCGTCAGCTCCTCCGGCGGTGTCCGGCGCAGCCGGACACCGAGGGCCGAGGCCGAACCGCCGTCGTGGCTCGCCGCCTCGCCGGTGGGCACGAGGATGGCCGCGTGGATCGCGTCCCGGACGCGGGTGGAGACGTCCCGGCCGTACAGGTCGCGCCGGGTGATGAGCACGAGCGCGACGCCGGTGTTGGCCGACATGACCATCTGCGCGGCCACCTCGGGCGAGACGCTCAGCCTGCCCGCGGCGGCGCAGCGCTCCAGCACCTCCAGCAGCAGCCGGTGGGCCTCGACGGCCGCGGCGGGCGTGCCGCTGACGGTGGGGGAGTACATCAGCCGGTAGTAGCTCGGGTTCTCCAGCGCGAACGCCACGTGGGAGTCCCAGCCGTCCCGCAGGTCCCGCACCGGGTCGGACGAGGGGACCGCGGCCCGCTTGCCCGCCAGGTACTTCTCGAAGCCGTGGTCCACGACCGCTGAGAGCAGGCCCTCCTTGTCGCCGAACTGCCGGTACAGCGCGGGGGCGCCGACACCGGCGGCTTCGCAGACCGCCCTGGTCGACACGTCCGCGATCGGCGATTCGGCGAGCAGCTCGGCCGCTGCTTCGAGAATCCGTGCTCTCGTGCTCATGGAAGCAACGCTAACACGGGAATCGTATCGACGCTACCGTAACTGTGGAAGCGTCGATAACACCGCGAGGGTCGTCCCCGACGTGCGGGGACGGCCCTCGTGCGCCGGGTCAGCGGCCCTGGCGGACCCGCACGACCCTCAGCTCCGGTGAGGCGAGGACGTCCCGCTCGCAGAAGCGCTCGGTCGCCCACTGCTTCCGCGAGTACGGCGTCGTCTGGTCGCTGAAGTGCGGAGACGTCGAATCGGACGACTGGGAGTAGGCCAGCAGCGGCGAACCTGTACCGGTTGCGACGAGAGTCATGATCGGGATGTCATCGCCGCACGAACCCTCTTGGCCACCGAACGGGCGGGCGCGCCCTGCGGAGACGGAGTCAGGCCCTTCCAGGAGGCGTCCGTTGTGAGGCGGGCAGGAGATGACCGCGGAACCGCAGAGCGGCGGGCTGGCGACCCGCCAGCCGGCGAGGGCCGAACGCAAAGCACCACCTACCTGCCCACTGCCAACACTTCCCGAAATCGGGACCAGCAATCCCACCGCGCCGGTCCACCCGCTGCCAACTACTTCCCGAAATCGGGACCAGCGACGCCACCGCACCGTTCCAGGGGTTTTGGAAGGCTCACCCTCCCCAACCACCCCCCCGCTTTCCCAATCCTCATGTCCCGTTTCCCTTGTCAAGGCATCTTTCCAGCCTTGACAAGGGAAACGGGGCATGGAGACACTGAACCGAGCGGGGGGGGGAGTTCACCGCACCGCCTCACCCCACCC
>NZ_DBNGPQ010000117.1:0-27962 GCF_057122925.1 Umezawaea sp.
AGCCGCACGTGCGGGTCCAGGGCGGCGGCGGTGAGCGGCAGCCGGGCGACGAACGTCTTGCCCTGGCGGGGGATCGCGCCGATCAGCAGCGAGGTCCACACCACGGGCAGGTTCACGGCCGCGCCCCGGGCGGTGGTGCCGAACGGCACAGGCCGCCACAGGTCCCAGCTCGCGGCGGTGGCGAGCGGGCTGGGCACGGGGTCGGCGGCGTAGGGGTCGCCCTTGCCGATCCACAGCGCCACCCGCCCGGCGTGGCCCCGGTCGCCCCGGACGCGCTCCACGATCAGGCGCACCTCGTCCACGGCCAGCGCGGACGCCAGGGCCTCGCGCTTGGCGATCGCGTCGGACGCCTTGCGCGACGGCGGCAGGTCCAGCACCAGTGACCATCCGGTGTCGTCCTGGCGGGGCCGCTCGACGAAGTACATGGGCTCGCCCTTGCCGACGATCCCGGCCGAGCGGAACGCCTCGATCAGGTTGTCGCCGTCCATGAGCATCGCCAGCGTGCGTGCGCCGCCGAGCACGGCCTGGCGGCCGGGGGAGCCGTCCTTGCGACGGCCGGCGACGGCAAGCGCCACGGACACCGCGCCCCCGGTGACCAGCAGTGGCAGGGAACCGGCGGTCAGGTCGACCACCAGGCCGCCCAGCCCGGTCGCGCCGGTCCCCGCGAGCGTGATCACGCCACGCCGGCGGCGCACCACGGCGATCTCCTGCCACCGCGAGGCCAGGCTGTCGCTGGACTTCGCGGCGTCGTAGAAGTCCACCACGCGCACCCACGCCCACCACGCGCGGGCCGACACGACCAAGCCCCGGCCCACGGCCGCCGGGTAGCGCACGGGGGCCAGCGCGGCACGACCGGCCAGCGCCGCGCCGGCTTGCTTCGCGGACTCCGCGCTCTGCCAGCGGGCGGGCAGCTTGGACACGGCCTGCTCCGCCAACCGCCGCGCCTTGCCGCGCTGGTACTCGGCGTCGGTGATCAGCTCCCCGGTCAGCACCTCCGGGGCGGGCTGCACCGGACCGGCGGCCGGCACCGGCTCGTCGTCGGGCGCGGGCGCGGCCGTGCCGGGGAACGGGATCAGCTCGCCGCCCATGTCGTCGTCCTTCCGGATCGGCGCGCTCACGAGGCACCGCCGCGCAGTGCGTCGCGGACCTCGCGGGCGGTGTCCATGCCGCAGCCCAGCGCCGTGCGCAGCCGGTTCGCGGACGGGTCGGCGGGCAGCTCCCCGGCGGCGATCAGGTCCCGCGCACGAGCCGCCAGGCGGCCGGTGAGCCCGTCCCCGGCGGGGGCGGTCGCGGCGGCATTTCCGCTGTACGACGCGGGGGTAAGGGCGGGGTAAGGGGCGGCGGCGAGGCCGGTCGGGAGGCCGTGGTCCAGCTCGGCGAACGCCGTCCAGATGATCGGCAGGACGGCCACCGCGCCGACCGCGATCAGCGGCCCGACGGCGTGCGCCAGGAGCTGCATCGGGTCGAACCGCTCGACCTGCCACGGCAGGTACGGCCACACGTTGAGCGTGAGCGTGACGCCCAGCGCGCCGTACTCGACCACGGTCAGGTGCCGGTGCCGCAGCACCCGGCCCCGGGCCGCCAGGAACGCCCGCGCGCCGACCACGACCAGCAGCACGGCGGAGATCACCGGCTCCACGGCCCACGCGCCCCACCACGCGGCGGTGCGCTCGACCATGCCCAGGGTGAGCGTGTGGTGCACGCCCGTGGTGGACCACGCCAGCGCCCCGACCAGCGCCGTCAACGCCACGACGGTGAGCACCAGGCGCACACGCGCGGCCTGCCAGGCGCGGGCCGCCGGGTCCTGCGCCAGGGCGTGCAAGCGGGCGGCTTCCGCCGCCCGCTTGCGGGACCGGCGGACCCGGTCGGTGTCGACCAGCAGCGGGGCGGCGTCGGCCTGGAGGTCCAGCAGGGCGTGGGCCTCCGCGACCTCCGCGCGCAGCTCCCGCACGCGGCGGGTGTCGGCGGGCGGCGTCGGGGCGGGTGCCGGGGGTGCGGCCGGGGCGCGACCGGCCACGTACTGCTCCAGTTCCGCCACGGCGTTCTCCAGGTCCTCGTCACTCGGCTCGGGGAAGGGGACGTGCGCGTTCACCGGCCACCGCCGATCCGGGCGGCCAGCTCGGCGGCCCTGGTGAGCAGCGCGGCCAGCTCGGCGGCGCGCTGGGAGGTCATCAGGCCGGGGTCGTCGCTGGTGCCGTCGGCGACGCGGCGCACGTCCACGGCGGCGACACCGGGCAGGTAGGTCAGGGACTCCTCGCCGACGACGGCGTGCAGGCGCTGGAGCACCCGCACCACCAGGTGGTCGGCCCCGTACGGCAGCAGCAGGACGCGGCCGACTTCGGCGACGTGGGCCAGGCGGCCCTCGGACATGCGGATCGTCTCGTCGGCCCACTCTGGGGTGTCCGGGCGGGCGGCGGGGGTGAGGTGCGCGGCGCGCTTCGGCTGGCTCATCGTGCGGCCTCGCAGTCCTCGTCGGTGCAGTCGGTGATCTCCCAGGTCCGCCGGGAGGCGGCGGACGGGGTCAGTGCGTTCGTTGCGTTGCGCAGGAACTCGGCGGCCTCCCGGGAGGGCAGGCAATCGACGGGCGAGGTCCAGCCGTGCGGCTCGCGGTAGGTCAGGTGGGCGCGCATCACCGGGCACCCCCGCTCCGGGCCGGGGCGCAGCGCGGGCACGGCGTGGACCGGGTGCGGTCCTCGTCCAGCCACACCACCCGGGCACTGATCGGGTCGCCGGGCCGGGCGTCGCAACCGCCGCACTCCGCCGGGACCGCCGAGCGCCCACCGGGCGCGCTCGGCGAGGGACGGTTCTTCGTACGGTTCAAGGACGTTTCGGGGGCAGTGTTTGCCCCCCGCTGCGTCGCTGTTTGCCCCCCGTGGCGCTGAGTTTGCCCCCCGTGCCGGTCAGCGGGCGGCAGTGTCTGCCCCCCGTCGCCGGAGTTGTCCACAGCCGCCGCCTCGACCCGCTCCACCGCGAGGTCGTAGCCGTTCGGGCGGCGGTCGGTCCGCTTGATGTAGGCCCGCACGATGTCCGGGTCGGAGGGGCGGATCAGCTCCAGCTCCTCCAGCGCGCGCACCGCGTAGCGCACGGACCGCTCACTCAGACGGGTGTACTTGACCAGCGTCGACAGCGACGGGAACGCGTTGCGGCCGAACGGGTCGGCGTGGTTCGCCAGGCCCAGCAGGACCACGGTCAGAGACGAGGCGTCGCGGCGGTCGCGGGGGATGGGGGCGTGGTTGAGCACCCACGAGACGGACTCGATGCTCATGCGGCCACCACCGCGAGCAGGGCACGCCACTTGATGCGGGGCGTGCGGGTAGTGGAAGAATCCGAGGTCACGGCCTCATGCCTCCTGGCAGGTGAGAGGTCCAGGCCCCGTCCACTGCGTCCACAGTGGATGGGGCCGACTTCGTTTGCCACGAGAACTAGGGGCACAACGTTCGGCAGCGACCTGCGCGAACGACCCGCCTTACAGCGCCTACCTGGCGGAGAACCAGTAGTTCTCGACGTCGATACCGGGCACGGTCCGCTCACCGGTGAGAGGCAGGGGCGCTGGCGTCACCCGGCCAGCGTAGTGGCTCGTTACTCGCTGGTAGCAAGTCGGGCTTTGATGACCAGGTGTATTCGCGATTAACTCGAATGTGTTCCGCATTCCGTGCGATAGCGGTTCAATTGGCTACCCGCTGATGGCGCAGTGGTCCGGAAACTCTCCGTTAAATAGACACAATCGGGTGACCCGTCATCACGATGTTTTGATCTTGCACTTTGGTGTTTACCCTGGTGGTGGGGTACGTGAGATCGGTTCGGCTCGACTGGAGCAGGCCCGAAGAGGCTGGTTGGTGGCAGACCTCATCGGTACTCTCGGCCAATCTTCAACGAGGCGGGATGAGTGGTCAGCCATGGGTGCAAAAGAGCAGGAAGTTGTTCCGCTGCACGCGGGTTTCGACGTCGTGTACCGGGGTTTCCACCGACGCCAGGTGATCGACCACATCGACAACCTGGAAGAGCAGCTGCGCTACACCAGCCTCGACCGCGCCGAAGCCATGGCCCAGGCCGCCGACCTGCGCAAGCTGCTGGAGATGACCCGCCAGGACCTGGAGGAGTCGCGCACGAGGGTCGAACGGCTGGAGATGTCGCCGTCCACGACCGCGGGGGCGACCGAGCGCCTGCACCGGATGCTGATGCTCGCCGAGGACGAGTCGGCCGAGCTGCGCATCAGGGCCGACCGCGAGGTCACGTCGCTGCGGCAGCGGACCGAGGTCGAACTGGCCGAGCTGCGCGCCGAGGCCGAGCGGGAGATCGCCGCGCTGCGCGCGGAGGTGGAGGAGCAGTCCCGGCAGGCCCGCGAGGCCGCCGCGCTGCGCACCGCCGAGCTGGACCAGCGCGAGGTCGAGCTGGAGCGCCGCGCCGCCGAGCTGGAGGCCCAGCACGTCGCGCGCAAGGCCGAGGTCGCGGCCGAGTGCGCCGCCGCGATGGAGCAGGCCCAGCTCGACGCCGACATCCTCCTGGAGGAGACGGCCCGGCAGTGCAACGCGCTCGAAGCCGAGTCCGAGCAGCGCCGCGAGAAGGCGCAGTCGTTCTTCGACCTGACGATGACCCGCCGCCGCAACGAAGCCGCCCAGCACCTCGCCGAGCAGGAGGCCATGGCGAAGGCCAGGGGCGAGTTCGTCGTGAAGGTCGCCAGCCGGGAGGCGCAGCGGCGGATCGCCGAGATCCAGCAGCACGCGGAGGAGCTCCAGGAACTGCGCCGCACCGTGGCCACGCAGCTGTCCGCCGCCCGCAGCGCGCTCGCCGCGGCGGCCGACCGGGTGCCGGGACTCATCCCGGAACAGGTGTCCAGCAGTGAGAACGGTGCGGTGGCGCTGCGCGCCTGAGTTCGGGGAGCCCCATCATGACCAGGAAACGACGCTGGCTGCCGCTGGCGCTGGCGGCCCTGCTGGTGCCCGCGGGCGCGACGGTCCTCGCGTTCACCGTGTACGGCGAGGAGCTGACCGAGGCGCTGCCGTTCTCCTCCCCGGCCCCCACGCCGGAGATCAGGGGAGCGGTGCGGCCACCACCCGTGCCCGTCGTGATCGACGTCCCGCTACCGCCGCTCCTGCTGCCGCCGCCGCCCGCGCCGGAGGTGGTGCAGCGCGGTGTGACCACGCTGTTCACCTCGAACGGCGTCAAGGGCATCACCTTCACGCCGGGGACCGCCGACTTCACGGGTCCGGCGTCGGAGGTGCAGACCGGAGTCGGTGACCTCCTGTGGCGCACCGGCGGCGCGGCGATCACCCTCGTCTCCCACGCGTGGAACGGCGAGACCGCCTCGCACCGCTGCGACGTCCTCGCGATGGAGCGGGCGCTGCTCGTGCGCGATTTCCTGGTCGACCGCGGCGTGCCCGTGGAAGCCATCAAGACGAAGGTCGTCGTCGATCCGGTGTGGGGGCCGCCCTCGGACGGCGGTCCCGCCGTCGACGTCCAGGTGAGTTGAGGGAACGGTCATGGCAGGTGCAGTCGCTTTCGTGTTCGGTTTGTGCGCGCTGTCGTTCGCCGCGGGCTGCGTGGTGACCGCCGTGATGCTGCGCCACACCGACCCGGCGGAGGAGGCGGAGCAGAACGCCGCACTCCCGAACCCCGAGCCCGCTCCCCCTCCCGCGGAGCCGCTCGCACTCCCGGCCCCACCGGAACTGGCCGCCAAGCCGATCCACCGCAACCCGGTGGTCAGCCGCCCGATCCCGATCTCGCTGGAACACGGCGACGCGGCCCCGGCGGCCCTGGCCCTGGCCCCGGACCCCGTCTTCACCGGCGTCTTCGACCCGCCACCAGCACGACTGCCGGTGCTGGTGGCTGAGGTGCACGACGAGTCGCTGACCGGAGAACTGCCCGCCTACCAGGACCCGGAGCCCGAGCGGAACACCCGGTCGGCGACCGAGCACGTGGCCCACACCTGGTCCCCGGCACCACCGCTGCCGATCAGCGGCCGAACACCCAGGGGCAGGCCCGACTGGCGGGCACTGCACGCCGAGCAGGCGATCCTGCTCAAGGCGGCCTGCGGCGCCAACCCGTGGAGCACGCCGGAACAGCCCACGACCCTGCACGTGGTGCAGAACGCCGCGCGACCGGCAGAGCAGCAGGCCGAGGAGCGCGGGGCCACCGCACAACCGCCCGCCGTCGCGGAACCCCAGCCGGACCCGGTACCGGCCGAGTCGGCACAGGCCGACCACGGCCAACGCCGAGAGATCACGCTGGAACTACTGCCCCAGCCGAAAACGGAACAGGACCTCGTGTTCGCGTCCTGCTCAGGCCTGGTCACCGAGCCCTCGGACCCCGAGCCGGCCGTCCCGGAACAGGCGACCCACCAGGAACCCGAGCAGGAACCGGTGGTCCCGGAACAGCAGGCACCAGGCGTGGACGCGGAGTTCCGCAGGCGCTACCTGCGCACCTTCGAGGCAGCGAGGCGCAAATCCACCCGCTGACTCACGCGGTTGGTTTCACCGCTGACTCACTCGGCTGGCTTCACCACTGACTCACTCGGCCGGCTTCGCCGTTTGCTCACTCGGCTGAGCTTCACCGCTTGCGGAACTTGCGCAGCACCTGCTGTGCCTGGGCGCGCTTGCGGGGGTCCTTGGCCATCTGCTTGGCCTGGTCGGTCATCCGGCGGCCCTGCGGGCTGCGCACGTAGGCGGCGATCTTGCTGAACAGCGAAGCCATGGGGTCCTCCAGAGGAGTTCGTCCGTCTCCCTCCTTGTGTCCCCTTTGTCGACCTCCGCCAAACCTCGACGGCCGACCCGCCCGCTCAGTAGGGCGAGATGGTGACCCCGAGGGCTCCGGGTCCGACGTGCGCGCCGATGGCGGAACTGACCTGCGTGACCATGTACTTCCGGGCGCCGGGGATCTTCTTGCGCAGCCGTCGCATCAGGTCGTGGGCCCGGTCCTCGGCGGCGAAGTGCTCGACCGCCACGTCGACCCTCTCCTCGCCCGCCTTCTTCGCCGCGATCTCCACCATCCGCCGCAGCGCCCGCTCGGTCCCCACCACCTTGTCCAACGGCGTGATCTGCCCGTCGACCATGGTGAGCAGGGGTTTGACCGACAGGGCCGTGCCGAGCGCCGCCACGGCGGGGCTGATCCGGCCACCGCGCCTGAGGTGCTCCAGCGTGTCCACGTAGATCAGCTCGGTGCCCCGGCGGAAGCTGTGCATCGCGGCCCCGATGACCTTCCGGGCGTCCCCGCCGCGAGCCGCCGCGTCGGCGGCGGCCAGCACGGCGTACCCGAGGCTCATCCCGCACGTCCCGGTGTCCACGACGTGCACGGGGACCCGAACCTGCTTGGCGGCGTTGCACGCGGTGTCGACGGTCCCCGACAGCCTGGACGACACGTGGATCGACACCACCGCCTCCGCTCCGGCCGCCGCCGCGTCCGCGTAGGCCCAGTAGAACGCTCCGGGGTCGGGAGGGACGGTGGTGACCGAGAGTTCGCCGCGCATGGCGTTGACCATGGTCGACACCGGGATGCGGGACTCGTCGTCGAGCTGGTCCCCGATGCGCACCTGGATCTGCGCGACGGTGATGCCCAGTTCGTCGGTCAACGCGGCCGGGAGGCACGCGGTCGAGTCCGTGACTATGGCGACACGCCGATACATGTAATCGGACAGTAGCTGGCCTGGTCGAGCAGCGGTTGGAGTACGTGTCTTAACCGATCAAGTGCCCCGCTGGCAGGGTCGTGAGTACCGTCACGCTTGCAAGGTGCTTGCGGGTGTTTGCACCGCGGCTACTGGTGGGTAACATAAAGGTGGCCGACACCACCATGCCAACGCGGCGATGACATGGCAGGGTCGCGTTAATCCGGCGACCAGCGCGCCTCCCGGCAGTCGCCAGTCACGTCGCCGCCCGTCCGCAGGAGGTCGAAGAGGACCTATGAACATTGTCGTCCTGGTCAAGCAGGTGCCTGACACCTGGTCCGAGCGCAAGCTCACCGATGCCGACCACACCCTTGACCGCGAATCCGCGGACGCCGTCCTCGACGAGATCAACGAACGCGCGGTCGAAGAGGCACTGCTCCTCAAGGAAGCCCACGGCGGCGAGGTGACCGTCATCGCCATGGGTCCGGACCGCGCCACCGACGCGATCCGCAAGGCGCTCTCCATGGGTGCCGACAAGGCGGTGCACGTCAACGACGCGGCCCTGCACGGTTCGGACGTCTTCGCCACCGCCAAGGTGCTCGCGAAGGCGATCGGCACCGTCGAGGGCTTCGACCTCGTCATCGCGGGCAACGAGGCCACCGACGGCCGCATGGGCGCGGTGCCCGCGATCCTCGCCGAGTACCTCGGCCTGCCGCAGGTCACGCAGCTGCGCAAGCTCACCGTCGAGGGCACCACCATCAAGGGTGAGCGCGAGACCGAGGAAGGTGTCGCCCACCTGGAGGCGTCCCTGCCCGCGGTCGTCAGCGTCACCGAGAAGATCAACGAGCCGCGGTACCCGTCCTTCAAGGGCATCATGGCCGCCAAGAAGAAGCCCGTGTCCACCCTGACCGTCGCCGACCTCGGTGTCGACGCGGGCGAGGTCGGCCTGAACGGCGCGTGGTCCGGTGTCCTGGAGGCATCGCCCAAGCCGCCGCGCACCGCGGGTCAGCGCATCGATGACGAGGGCGTCGGCGGTTCCAAGATCGCCGAGTACCTGGTCGGCCAGAAGCTCATCTGAAGGCGAGGAATCACATGTCAGAGGTACTCGTCCTCGTCGACCACGTCGACGGAGACGTCAAGAAGGTCACCTATGAGCTCCTGTCCGCCGCGCGCCGCCTCGGCGAGCCGTCCGCGGTGGTCGTGGCCGCACCCGGCACCGCGGCGAAGGTGAGGGAGTCGCTGGGCCGCTACGGCGCCGCGAAGGTCTACGCCGTCGAGTCCGACGACGCGGTCAACTACCTCATCACCCCGAAGGTCGACGCGCTGGCCACGATCGCGGGCACCGCGTCACCCGCCGCGATCCTGGTCTCCGCGACGATCGAGGGCAAGGAAGTCGCGGGCCGACTGGCCGCGCGCCTGGGCTCCGGCCTGCTGGTGGACGTCGTCGACATCGACGAGGACGGCACCGGCACCCAGTCCATCTTCGGTGGTGCCTTCGTGGTCAAGTCGAAGGTCACCACGGGCGTCCCGGTCATCACCGTCCGCCCCGGCGGCGTCGAGGCGACCGAGGCGGAGGGCGCGGCGGCTGAGGAAACCGTCGAGCTGCCCGCGACGGACACCGCGAAGGCCACGAAGGTCACCGGCCGCGAACAGGTCGAGGGTGGCGACCGCCCGGAGCTGACCGAGGCTTCGGTGGTCGTCTCCGGTGGCCGCGGCGTGGGCAGCGCGGAGAGCTTCGACGTCGTCGAGAAGCTCGCCGACAGCCTGGGCGCGGCAGTGGGCGCGTCCCGCGCGGCGGTCGACTCCGGCTACTACCCGCACCAGTTCCAGGTGGGCCAGACCGGCAAGACCGTCTCCCCGCAGCTCTACATCGCCCTGGGCATCTCCGGCGCCATCCAGCACCGCGCGGGAATGCAGACGTCCAAGACGATCATCGCGGTCAACAAGGACAACGAAGCCCCGATCTTCGAAATCGCGGACTTCGGCGTAGTGGGCGACCTCTTCAACGTAGCCCCCCAGCTAACCGAAGAAGTGCAAAAGCGCAAGGGTTGACAAACAAACAAAAGGCCCGGCTCCCGTCCCCCGAGAGCCGGGCTTTTTCATGCCTGACAAAAGCAGGACACTGCCTTACCGAAACCACAGCCGATTTACTCGGGGGATTTGACCCTTACCCTGGTGGACCGGGTAGGTTGCACCGCCTGCCCTTGAGCCCGATCGCAGGGTCACATCGAGGGGTCCCCGAGTCACATCGGCCACCACCGCTGGGACCAGCAGCTACCTGACGCGCTGAGACCGACAGCCACCCACGTCAGGACCAACAGCCACAAAACCTCAAACCCCTAAGGCGTACTAGCCCGCCACTCGGACGCCTCAGCCCGCTCCACGAACTCCACAACGTCAACGCTCTCCCGCAACACCGTCAACACCTCAGCAGGCGCGACCCGGAAGAACTCCCGCCGGTGGTTCACCTGGTTCAACCGCCGCGAGGCGAACCTCTCCTGCAACCCCCGCAGCAACCCCAGCGCGTCCCGGTGCGGCACCACCGCGTGCACGTCGAACCGGAACGGCACCGAACCGTCCCCCAGTTCCCGGATCCGGTCGTGGGGGTCGAGCCGCCGGGTCATCCCGATCCCCACGACCCCCTCCCCGAACGCCCCGATGTTGCTGATCACGTACACGTGGCCGCTCCGGGCGTTCCCGGCCATCTCCTCCACGACGAGCCGGTCGGCCTCGATCTCCTCCAGCCGCGACCGCAGCCCCAGTGCCGCCACCGATTCCCCGTCACCGCGCCGCACCAGCGCCGCCAGCGAGCTCTCGGCGTGCGCCTTCTCCTTGTCCCACTTCGCCCTGGCGCGCTCGTAGTCCCGAGCCGCGGCGGCCTGCTCCTTCACCTCTTCCCGCACCGCGCGGGCTTCTTCCTTCTCCGCCTCGACCTTCGCCCGGTGGTCGGCGGTCAGCACGATCTCCGCGCACCGCAGCCGGTGGTACCGCTCGTCGATGCGGATCTCCATCGACCGCCCCAGCCTGGCGATCGTCTCGGAGATCTTCGTCAGCCGCTCCACGGAGTTCTGCCGCGACTGGGGCCTCACCGTCCGCACGCAGTTGTCGGCCTCGGTGTTGTAGGCGCGCAGCAGCAGCTTGGAGAAGTCGTCGACCATCTTCTTCCCCTCGACGGTCGACCCGTTCACCTGCCAGTTCGTCGTGGCCTGCACGGCGTTGCCGGTGCGCACGAACGCCTTCGTGTCCTCCTTGATCGCGGTGATCCGCTCCTTGTACCCCGCGGCGTCGTCCAGCGGGTGCGCGTAGGCGTAGACACCGGCGGACTGGAGCAGCGCCGTGTCGGAGGCGTTGATCAGCTCGTCGCGCACGGCCTCCAGTTCGGCGCGGGCGCGGGACACCTGCGCCAGCACGTCCTGGAGCTGCGCCTCCATCATCCTGATCCGCTCGACGCGCGCCGAGTCGTCCAGGATGCCGGTCGCGGCCAGCGCTTCGCGCAGCTGGGCGTTCTCCGCCTCCAGGGCCTTGCGGCGGCTGCCGAAGCCGTTCGCCGCCGGGGGCGGGATGACGGGCACCTTGATCCGGGGGACGGGTGCGGTCAGGTGCGCCTGGGCGACGGGGCCCCAGAACTGCCAGCCCGCGGGGGCGGGCGGCCAGGAGGGGTCCGGGGCCCAGCCAGGGGGAGGCACCCAGCCCTGGGGTGGCCGCGGCCACCCCGGTGGTGGGCGGAACCGCCTGACCTCCACGTGCGTTCTCCTCGGTTGTCGGGGGTGGGTGGGGGACCCGTCGAGCCTGCCGCGCCAGCAGGCTTTCCTGAGCGGAGCCTGAGAACCGGCCATTCATCGAGATGGCACGCACGCGTCATCGCTTCGACCTGCCGCCGGTACCCGTCAGGTCGGTAAACCTTGAGCCATGACGCAGCCGCAACTGCTTGTCAGCACCGCACGGCCCGCGACCGGCACGCCAGGGTACTCCCTCCTGGTAGCCCGTGACAGTGTGGAAGTCGTTGCCGCGCAACGGCTCCGCTACCAGGTGTTCGCCGACGAGGTGGGTGCTTCGCTGCACACCTCCGTGCCGGGGCACGACGTCGACCGCTTCGACGAGTACTGCGACCACCTGGTCGTCCGGGATGACACGTCCGGCGAGATCGTAGGCACCTACCGGATGCTGCCTCCGGAGCGGGCCCGCGAGGCGGGCGGTCTCTACTCGGAAACCGAGTTCGACCTGCGGAATCTCGCACACCTGCGGCACACCCTGGTGGAGACCGGTCGGTCTTGCGTCCACCCCGACCACCGCAGCGGAGCCGTCGTCAGCCTCGTGTGGGCTGGAATCGCGCGGTACGTGCTGCTGTCCGGCCACACCTGGCTCGCGGGCTGCGCGTCGGTGTCCCTCGCGGACGGTGGCGAGCACGCGTCGGGCGTCTGGGAGACCGTGCGCGCCAAGCACTACGCGCCGGAGGAGTTCCGGGTGTCGCCGCTGCACCCCTGGACGCCCGGTCCCGCCCCGGCCAGGGCGGTGCTCCCGCCGCTGCTGAAGGGCTACCTGCGGATGGGCGCGCAGGTGTGCGGACCTCCGGCGCTGGACCTCGACTTCGGGGTCGCCGACCTGTTCGTGCTGATGAACCCGTTGAAGATGGACAAGCGGTACCTCAAGTTCTTCCTGGGGGAGGAGCCGTGACGCACGCCTGGATGCCGCACTCCCCGTGCGGCCACGGCTGCCTGGACCGCTCCGCGCCGACGGTCGGTCCGCTGCGGGCCGCGTTCCGGCTGGTGGCCGCGGCCACCGTGCTGCTCTGCGGCGTCGCCCTCCTGCTGCTGCGGGGCCACGCCCGCGAAACCGCGCTGCGGCAGTGGTTCCGCGTGCTGCTGCGGGCGTTCGGCGCCCGGATCGACGTGCACGGCCCCGACCGGTTCCAGCAGACGCCCGGCCGCGGGGTGCTCGTGGTCAGCAACCACGTGTCCTGGCTGGACGAGCTGGCGATCGACGGCGTGCAGCCGATCCGCATGGTCGCCAAGCGCGACATCCGCGACTGGCCGGTGCTGGGCCGGGTGATCACCGCGGCCCGCACGGTCTACCTGGACCGCGAACGCCTGTCGCTGCTGCCCGCGGCGGTCGCCGAGCTGGCGGGGGCGCTGCGCGACGGCGCGGCCGTCGGCGTCCACGCCGAGGGCACGACGTGGTGCGGTCTGGCGTCGGGCGGCTACCGTCCCGCGCTGTTCCAGGCCGCGCTCGACGCGGGCGTGCCGGTGCGCCCGGTGGTGCTGCGCTACCGGCTCGCCGACGGCACCCCCACCACCAGTCCGGCGTTCGTCGGCACCGACGCGCTCGTCGACTCGATCCGCCGCGTGGTCCGGCTGCGCGGGCTGGTCGTCGAGGTGCACGTGCTGGACGAGATCGCCCCCGGCCGCGCCGAGACCCGCCGCGACCTGGCCGCACTGGTGCAGCGCGAGGCGGAGCTGGTGGCGCACGGCACGGCCACCAGGGCACACCTCAACTTGACCTCCACCCCGGTCGAGGTTGAACGATAGGGCGGTGACCACCACCGAGAGCGCCGAGCAGAGCAGGCTGTGGTCCCCGGACCGCCGGGGACCGACCGCCGGGATCATCCTCCTGGTGACGCTGCTGGCGTTCGAGGCGATGGGCGTCAGCACCGCGATGCCGCGGATGGTCTCGGACCTGCGCGGCGACGAGCTGTACGCGTGGCCGTTCGTCGCCTTCCTGGCCGCCAGCGTGGTCGCGACGGTCCTGTCCGGCCGGTTCTGCGACCTGCGCGGCCCCAAGCCCGTGCTGCTGGCCGGTCCGCTGGTGTTCCTCGCCGGGCTGCTGGTCGCGGGCTTCGCCCAGGAGATGGGGTCGCTGCTGGCGGGCCGCGTGCTCCAGGGGTTCGGCGCGGGCATGCAGATCGTCGCCATCTACGTCGTGATCGGCCTGGTCTACCCGGAGCGCGACCGGCCCGCCGTGTTCGGCGCGCTGGCCGCCGCGTGGGTCGTGCCGTCGCTGGTCGGTCCCGCGCTCGCGGGCTTCTTCACCGAGCACCTGACCTGGCGGCTGGTGTTCCTCGCGCTGGCCCCGCTGGTGCTGATCGGCTTCCTGCTGCTCGTCCCGGTGCTGCGGACGCTGCCGGTGCACGTCGACGGCGTGGTCCCGGCCCGGCGGGGCCTGCTGCTCGCGGCCGTCGGCGGCGGTGTGGGCGTCTCGGCCCTGAGCTGGGCCGCGCAGCACCCGCGCGGCCTGAACCTGGTGCTCGGCGTGGTCGGGCTCGTGGTGCTGGTCCCGTCGCTGCGGATCCTGCTGCCGAGGGGCACCCTCACCGCCCGCCGGGGCCTGCCCGTGGTCGTCCTGGCCAGGGGGATGCTCGCGGGCTCGTTCTTCGCGACCGAGGCGTTCATCCCGCTCACCCTCACCTCCGTGCACGGCTACTCGCCGCTCCAGGCGGGCATCCCGCTCACCCTCAGCGCGCTCGGCTGGTCCTCCGCCTCGATGTGGCAGTCCCGCCGGTCGGACATCCCGCGCGGCACGCTCGTCCGCTGGGGTTTTGTGCTCAACGCCACGGGCATCGCGGGCGTGACGCTGATCGCCCCCGAGTGGGGTCCGGCGTGGGCGACGGCGCCGCTGTGGGCCATCGCGGGCGCGGGCATGGGCCTCGCGATGTCCAGCGTGAGCGTGCTCGTGCTGGCCGCGTCCACGGACGCCGACCGCGGCTTCAACTCCTCGGCGGTGCAGATCAGCGACATGCTGGGCTCGGCGTTCCTGGTCGGCCTCGGCGGTGTCGTGGTCACCACGTTCGCCTCGACGGCGGCCCCGACGGCCGCGATCATCCCGTTCGACCTCGCCATGGCGGCGCTGGCGGTGCTCGGCGCGTTCCTCACGGGTCCGCGCACGAAGCCCACCGCCTGAACGGGCTACCCTGGGAGCGCGATGGCCTACCTCGATCATGCTGCCACCACGCCGATGCACCCCGATGCGATCACGGCGATGACGCGGGCTTTGTCCACCCTGGGCAACGCCTCCTCGCTGCACACCTCCGGCAGGCGCGCGCGCCGGGCCGTGGAGGAGTCGCGCGAGGACATCGCGGACGCGCTGGGCGCGAGGCCGTCGGAGATCATCTTCACCGGCGGCGGCACCGAGAGCGACAACCTCGCCGTCAAGGGGGTCTTCTGGGCCCGCCGGGCCGCCGACCCGAGGCGCAGGCGGGTCCTGGCGTCCGCCGTCGAGCACCACGCCGTGCTGGACGCGGTGCAGTGGCTCGCCGACCAGGACGGCGCCGAGGTGACGTGGCTGGAGACGGACTCGCACGGCCGCGTGCACCCCGAGGTGCTGCGCGAGGCGCTCCAGGGCGACGACGTGGCCCTGGTGACGGCGATGTGGGCGAACAACGAGGTCGGCACGATCAACCCGGTCGCCGAGCTGGCGGCCGTGGCCGCCGAGCACGGCGTGCCGTTCCACACCGACGCCGTGCAGGCCGTGGGTGCCGTGCCGGTCGACTTCACCGCCTCCGGCGCGAGCGCGCTGACCATGACCGGCCACAAGGTCGGCGGCCCGTACGGCGTCGGCGTGCTGCTGCTGGGCCGCGACGTGCCGTGCACGCCGCTGCTGCACGGGGGCGGCCAGGAGCGCGACGTGCGCTCCGGCACCCTGGACGTGCCCGCGATCGTGGGCCTCGCGGCCGCCGTGCGGCGGGCCGTGGACGACCAGCCCGCCAACGCCGCGGCCGCGGCCGCGCTGCGCGACGAGCTGGTCGCGTCGGTGCGCAGGGTCGTGCCGGACGCGATCGTCAACGGCGACCCCGGTGAGCAGCGGCTCCCCGGCAACGCCCACCTCACGTTCCCCGGCTGCGAGGGCGACAGCCTGCTGATGCTGCTCGACGCCAGGGGCATCGAGTGCTCGACCGGCTCGGCCTGCACGGCCGGTGTCGCCCAGCCCAGCCACGTGCTGCTGGCGATGGACGTCGAGCCCGCGCTGGCGCGGGGCTCCCTGCGGTTCTCGCTGGGCCACACGTCGACCGAGCAGGACGTGCGCGACCTGGCCGAGGCGATCGGCCCGGTCGTGGAACGCGCGCGCAGCGCCGGTCTGGCGGGCCTGAAGCGGTCCCGGGGCAAGAACATCAAGGCGGAGGTGTAGCGGGATGCGGGTGCTCGCGGCGATGAGCGGTGGGGTCGACTCCGCGGTGGCGGCCGCTCGCGCGGTCGAAGCGGGTCACGACGTGACCGGCGTGCACCTCGCGCTGTCCGCCAAGCCCGGCACGCTGCGCACCGGCGCGCGGGGCTGCTGCACGATCGAGGACGCGCACGACGCCCGGCGCGCCGCCGACCTGATGGGCATCCCGTTCTACGTGTGGGACTTCGCCGAGCGCTTCACCGAGGACGTCGTGGACGACTTCGTCGCGGAGTACGCGGCCGGTCGCACGCCGAACCCGTGCCTGCGCTGCAACGAGCGCATCAAGTTCGAGGCGCTGCTGGACAAGGCCATCGCGCTCGGCTTCGACGCCGTGTGCACCGGCCACTACGCCCGGCTGTCCACGGAGGACGGCGTGGTCGAACTGCGCCGCAGCGCGGACGACGGCAAGGACCAGTCGTACGTGCTGGCCTCGCTGACCCGCGAGCAGCTCTCGCACGCCCTGTTCCCGTTGGGGGACAGCACGAAGGCCGCCGTCCGCGAGGAGGCCGCCGAGCGCGGCCTCGGCGTGGCGGAGAAGCCGGACAGCCACGACATCTGCTTCATCCCGGACGGCGACACGCAGAAGTTCCTCGGCAACCGGATCGGCCAGTCGCCCGGTCTGCTGATCGACGACGAGACCGGGGCCGTCCTCGGGCGGCACGCGGGCGTGCACGAGTTCACCGTGGGCCAGCGCAAGGGTCTCGGCATCGACGCCCCCGCGCCGGACGGCCGCCCCCGGTACGTGCTGTCTCTGGAGCCGGTGTCGGGCAACGTCCGCGTCGGCGCGGCGGAGAAGCTGGCGGTGACGGAGATCGTGGCCGTCCGCCCCTCGTGGCCGAACGGCGTGCCGCTCGACGGTCCCGTCGAGTGCGTCGCCCAGGTCCGCGCGCACGGCGGCACGGCTCCGGCCGTGGCCGAGCTGGTCGGCGGGGAGCTCCAGGTGCACCTGCGCGAGCCGCTGACGGGCGTGGCGCCCGGTCAGGCCGTGGCGCTGTACCGCCCGGACGCCGCGGGCGACCTGGTGCTGGCGAGCGCCACCATCGACTCCACTGGCTGAGCGTCACCACCGTTCACCCGATGGACCCGAAAGCACCCCTTTCGGAGTCTTCGTCGTCCCGTGCGACCGTGGCACGCTCCTCCGCATGACGCAGAGCGGGACGAGGACGGCGGCCGACCGGTTGGAGTTGGAGGCGGGCCAGTTCGTCAAGGAGATCGGTGAGGCCGGTGACGACGAGGTCCGCGACGCGGTCGAGGACGCGATCGGCGACGCGCTGGCCCCCGCCGACCGCGAGTCGACGGCGGACGCCGTGCTCCTGTGGTTCACCGACGGCGACGACGACCTCGCGGACACGCTGGTCGACGCCACCTCCGAGCTGAACGAGACCGGCGTGATCTGGGTGCTGACCCCGAAGGTCGGCCGTCCGGGGTACGTCGAGTTCGCCGACATCAGCGAGGCGGCCTCCGTGGCGGGGCTGTCGAGCACGTCCGGCACACCGGTCGCGCAGGACTGGACGGCGACCCGGCTCGTCGTGCCGAAGACCGATCGCCGCAATTCCCCCTTCGACTGAAACCGATCGGGACGTCCGGCCTCTGACCTGCTGGTTCGTGCCGCGTCTTGACCCTCTTCCGGGTGAACGGCCCGCCCGCGCCGGGCGGGCCGCACCCCCTGTGCCTGCGCCAACGAGTACCAGGCTGCGCCTACGCCAGCGAGTACCAGGTCGCGGCCGCGAGCAGCGCCAGGTAGCCCGCCGACGCCCAGCCGACGACCCGCGTCCGCCGCCGCTCGTCGAGCGCCGTGAACGTCAGCAGCCACGCCAGCAGCGGCAGCACCAGCACGCCGTGCATCGCGACCCCGTGCGCGGGTTTGAGGATCCCGGCGGTGCCGTACGCCTCGGCGACCCCCGAGGTCCGCGCCAGCACGGCGCCGCGGGCGATCATCAGGCCGCCGAACGCCATCGCGGCGAGGAACGCCGCCGCCCCGACGCGCACCGCCAGCAGCAGGCTCGGAGTCAGGTGATCCGCCCGCCACGCCGTGACGAGCAGCCACACCACCGAGAAGATGATCACCCCGCCGCCCGCGGCCAACCCGGTGGAGATCGCCGAGTCGAACGGCGTCTCGTTGTTGAAGTGCGACGGGACCCTCCGCCACGCCTGCACGGTGATGCCGACGACCTCGTAGACCGAGGCGAGGGTGAACAGCGCCACCACGAACGGCGTGATCCGCACGAGCGTCCCGACCCACACGACCGTGGCCAGGGTGAGCCCGAACGACAGCCCGAACGTCACGGGCTTCCGCCACGACACCGGGCCCTCCCAGGGGCCGCCGTCGACGGCGAACACGAGGAGGTGGAACAGGCCGCAGGCGAACAGCGCGGCGCTGACCAGGTAACCGACGCGTGTTGTCATGACACCGAATGGTGGCCGCGTCGGGGCGTGGGGTCATCAGCCCAGGAGCGGCACCGGCACCTACGTCAGCGGGCGTAGGTCAGCGGGGCACCGACATCGCCGCGGACGCGAACTCCGCCCACCGCGCGGAGTGCGCGGCGGGCAAGCTCACCCAGTCGTGCATCGGACGGCCGGCGCCCGACGGGTCGAACAGGTGCGCGTCGCCCATCCCCAGCGCCTCCGCGTGGGCCCGCGTGCCCTGCCCGAGCCTGCACGCGAGTTCACCGCCGTGCAGGCACGCGAAGGTCTTGCCCTCGACGTCCATGAGGGCCGGTTCGCCGAACAGGGTGGAGGCGCGGACCCCGTAGGGGCCGAGCTGGGTGACGAGCCCGTCGAGCACGTCGGTGTCTGCCACCCGCCCAGAGTCCCACCGGACGGTCAGGGGGTCCAGTCGGTGTTGGCGCCGCACAGGACCACGCACGGCAGCTCGCCGGGCACGTCACCCGCCAGGAACGCCGCGAACGGCACCGCCGCCGCCGGTTCCACGGCCAGGCGGAACTCCTCCCACAGCCGGTCGCGGGCCGACAGCAGCTGGGCGTCGGTGACCAGCAGCGACCTCAGCGGCACGGACGTCACGACCTCGAACGGCAGGTCGCCGACGCGGGTGGCGCCCAGCGCGGACGCCGCCACGGACTCCACCGGACCGTCGACCGGGCGGCCCGCCGCGAGCGCGTTGTGCAGCGCCGAGCAGCCCTCCGGCTCCACCGCCACCGTCAGCCGCCCGTCGATCGCCGACGCGATCCCGGCGACCAGCCCGCCACCGCCGACCGCGACGGCCACGGAGTCCACCTCGGGCAGGTCGACCACGACCTCCAGGCCCACCGTGCCCTGCCCGGACACCGTCAGCGGGTCGTCGTAGGCCTCGACGTAGACGCCGGGGAACTCCCGCGCCGCTGCCGCCGCCTCCGAGTACGAGGCCCCGTGCCGGATCAGCTTCGCCCCGGCGGCCTCGATGCGCCGCACCTTCCCCTCGGGCGCGGACACGGGCACGAACACCGTGGCGGACACCCCGAGCAGCTGCGCGGCCCGCGCGACCCCCAGGCCGTGGTTGCCGCCCGACGCCGTCACCACGTGGTCCGGCGTGCCCCCGGCGATCAGCGAGTTCAGCGCCCCGCGGATCTTGAACGACCCGGTCGACTGGAGGTGCTCCAGCTTCAGCGCCAGCGGACGGCCGTCCACCTCGACCTGCCACAGCGGGGTCCGGCGGGCGTGCGGGCGGATGCGTTCGGCGGCGGCGGGGACGTCGATGGTCATGAGACCAGGATGCGGTACCCGAAGCCCACGGCGGTAATGGCGCCGATCACGACGAGCGCGGCCAGCACCGCGAGGCCGAGGGCGATCAGCGCGCAGGCGACCCACGACCGGCCGGGTTCCCCCTCCGCGACGGCCAGCTCGTCCTGGATCTGCTCGGTCGTGGCCCGGTGCAGCGCCATCAGGCGCGCGCGGGCCGTCGCGGTCTCGGCGGCGTCCTCGCCGCCGGTCCAGTTCAGCGCGGTCAGCCGCGCGACCGGTGTCTTGTACGCGTGTTCGAACGCGAGCACCTCCAGGTCGTCCCGTACCTCGGACAGGTAGCTCCAGCGCCCGGCTTGCACGGTGTTGCCGAGCACCCGGTAGACGGCGGCCAACTTGTCCCGGAGGTCCAGCCGGTGGGGATAGGTGCCCACCAGCCCGGCCAGCCTCTGGCGCGCGCGGAGAACACTCGCTAAATCGCCTCGCGTGAGTTCTTCGGCCGCGCGGTGCAACGTCACCTCGACAGGCATGGCCCACATGCTCTCAAGTCGTGCAATGGGCTGCCGAATGTTCGCCCGATCGTAGGATTGTCATGTGCTGTCGGTAACAGTGGTGTCATTCGGTTTGGCCTGGTGGTTGGGTCTCTACCTGATCTCGCGAGAACTGGGAAAACCGCTGCTGCACCGAACGGCGGCTGGACTGCTCGCATTCGCGGTGGTAATCGCGTTCGACTCGCTCCCGCAGGTCTTCCTCGCGGTGCCCGCGGTGGCGTGGGCCGGTGCCATCACGTGCTGGCTACCAGTGCGTTTCGAACTCTGGTGGCGCATGTCGACCGTTCCGGTCCTCGTGGCGGCGGTCTTCTCCCCGGTCGTCGCGGTGCTCCCGCTCGCCGTCGCCTTCGGCCTGTTCCTGCGCCACCGCCCGGCCCGCGCCGGTGCCGTCCTCGCCGCCGCGACGCCGATGTTCGGCATCGGCACCGCACTGCTCGGCCTCGACCTGCTGCCGAGACCGCTGGCGCTCGGCGCCCTCGCGTTCGACCTCGTCCTGTTCGGCGTCGCGGTGGCCGTGGCGGACGCGTTCGACGAGGGCGAGGCCGTCCGCGCCGACCTGGTCCGCTCCCTCGTCGTCTCGCTGGCTACCGCGATCCTGTTCGGCGCCCAGGTGGTCGTCGTCATGGTCCACACCGAAGCCCGCCTGGAACCGCTGCTGTTCGGCACGGTCGCCGCCGCCATCGCCGTCCAGGTCCTCGCCAGCCCGATCTCGGCGGTGGCCGACCGGCTCGTCCTGCCCGGCCTGGCGAAGGACCGAGCCGAACTCCGCGGGGCGATCGACGCCCTGCCCCGCCGCAACCCGCTGGCCGACGTGGACGTCCAGGAGTTCGCCAAGCTCACCCGGCGCGCCCTCAGCCACTACGGAGACCTCGGCAAGCTCGTCGCCAGCCCGTTGACCGACCTGCCGGTGATCACCGACCGCCTGGCCGCCAGGGGAGCGGTCGACCAGCCGGTCGAACGAGCCGTGGAGCTGAAGGCGCTGCTGCTGGAGAGCGTCACCCGCCTGAAGCCCAGGGACGGCGACTTCGGCACCAGCGACGAGTGGCGGCACTACAACGCGCTGTACTTCTACTACGTCGCCGGGATCCGCCCGTACAGCGTCCGCACGAAGCGCGAGGACCTCGACCCGCCGTCCAGGAGGGCGTTGGCGTGGTTCGTCGGCCAGGTCCCCGAGCGCACCCTGCACAACTGGCAGAACGCCGGGGCCAAACTGGTGGCAGCGGACCTGTTCTCCCAGGTCGAGTCCCGCTGATCGGCAGTGGATGGCAGCGTTCGGCGTGGTCTTGGCAGTGCCGCCGACCCCACTGTTGCGGCCATGACGAACAACGACCGACCGCTCCGGTTCGCACTCAAGCTCGACGGCGTCGCCTCAGCCGGACTGGGCGCCCTCGCCCTCCCGTTCAGCGGGGAACTGGGCCTGCCCGCGATCCCGCTGGGCGTCTTCCTGCTCGCCTACGGCGCGGGCGTCTTCCTCCTCGGCACCCGCCCCCACCGCACGCTCGTGAAGGTCGTCGTCCTCGGCAACCTGCTGTGGGTGGTCGGCAGCGTGCTCACGGCCGAACTCGGCTGGTTCGGCATCACCGCGCTCGGCACGTGGCTGGTGCTCGCCCAGGCGGCGGCGGTGGCGGGCTTCGCGGTGCTCCAGGTACTGGGCCTCAAGCGGGCCGCGGCACCGCTGCCTTCGACCAGGGGTCCACACCCGTAGCCCGCCGCCGTCCCGGCTGATCGCGGTCCCGCGGTGGCGAGGAGCGCACGTCGAACGGACGTCCGGATCGGGCACGACGCACGCGCGGCCACCGCACCAGACCCTGGTCGTGGGCACGACCGGCGACGGCTGCGCGATGGGGGTCCACCGACTGACCTGGCGGCTCGTCCTCGTGGAACCGGTCTCAGCGGATCGTCCGGCTCCGGCCGCGGAACTCCGCCACGACCTCGTCCCCGCGCGTGACGGTGATGTCGTAGATGCCGCTGCGCCCGAACGTCACCCGTTCCACCGCCTCCGCCACCAGTTCGTCACCGAGCCGCACGGCCGCGATGAAGTCGATCTCCGCCTGCGCCGCGACCGTGACCGAACCCGGTGAGTTGCAGGCGACGGCGAACGCGCTGTCGGCGAGCAGGAAGACGTAGCCGCCGTGGCCGATGCCGTGGACGTTGATCATCGTCTCGGTGATCGTCATGGCCAGCCGCGCCGTGCCCTCGCCGGAGTGCAGCCGCTCGATCCCGAGGGCGATCTCCGCTGGTCCCATTCCGGGCACTCAACCACAGGGGGAAGTGTGGTGCGGGAGCACGGGGCGCGACGCGCTCCCACACCACGATCCGGGGGTGCTCAACACTGTGAGCACCGACACCGTGACGGTATGTGGTGTAGACCATCTGCGTCAATGGGTCTAGACCTTTTAACTCTTCCCGAGACCTCGTGCTCGTGCGCGAACGTGAATCGGCGAGACTGTTTCGATGGTCGACCAGAACTCCACGCCCCTAGGCAAACGCCCGCTCGGCAGCCAGGGTCTCCTCGTCTCCACCCAGGGCCTCGGCTGCATGGGCATGAGCGCCTACTACGCGGGCCGCGACGACGCCGAGTCGACCGCGACGATCCACCGCGCGCTAGAACTCGGGGTCACGTTCTTCGACACCGCCGAGTCCTACGGCCCGTTCACGAACGAGGTCTTGGTGGGCAAGGCGCTCAAGGGGCACCGCGAGGACGTGCAGATCGCGACCAAGTTCGCGGTGGAGCTCGACGACGACGGCGGCGCCCACGGCCTCAACGGCACCCCTGGCTACGCCAACAAGGCGGTCGACCGCTCGCTCAGGCACCTGGGCACCGACTACATCGACCTGTACTACCTGCACCGCGTCGACCCCGAGGTCCCGATCGAGGACACGATGGACGCGCTGGCCGACCTGTTCATGGCGGGCAAGATCCGCTACATCGGCCTGTCGGAGGTGACGCCGGAAACGATCCGGCGCGCGCACCTCATCCACCCGATCACGGCCGTGCAGTCCGAGTACTCCCTGTTCGCCAGGGACCCGGAGAAGGACGGCGTCCTGGCCACGTGCCGCGAACTGGGCATCGGCTTCGTCCCGTGCTCCCCGCTCGGGCGTGGTGTGCTCACCGGCGGCATCACGAAGGTCGACGACCTCGCGGCCGACGACCACCGCCGCCAGTTGCCGTGGTTCAAGCCGGAGAACATCGACGAGAACGTGGCGATCGTCGACACCCTCAAGGAGTTGGCCGCGCAGAAGGAGGTCACCCCCGCCCAGTTGGCGCTGGCGTGGGTGCTCGCGCAGGACACGACCCCGATCCCCGGCACCAAGCAGCGCCGGTGGCTGGAGCAGAACGTCGCCGCCTCGGCCATCAAGTTCACCACCGCCGAGCTGGCGGCGATCAACGCCGCGACCCCGCACGGCGTGACCGCGGGCGCGCGCAACAACCCCGGCGTGCTGGCGACCAACCGCTGATCGGCCGGATGGCCGGCACCCCTCTTGCACGGGGTGCCGGTTCGCGCTGGGGGAAGCGGCAGAAGGCCGCCGACGTCCGGGTAACCTTCTCGGCGGCAGCAGCGGCTGCCACGAGGCTCCTCCGCACCCGGTTGGGGTGAGTGCCTCCCAAGCGCACCTCGGGGTGCGCCCCGCGTGCTGGACTCCGTGCTGATCGAGGGTGACCTCGCGAACTCGGCAGCGTCGACCGGGCGGCGTTGCGGAGGTTCCACGGTGTCGACGAAGCAGTCCGGCAGCCACGCGGTCCGCGTTCACCGCCGGACCCTGGTCACGGGCGAGACCCCAGCCGCGGTGCGCAGGCAACTGCGTGACGAGGGCGGCCCGCTGATCCCCGCCGGGACGCAGCACGAACTCGAGGCCGCCCTGTGGCCTGCGATCATGGGCAGGCCGCTGGTTCGGCGGTTCGGGTTGTCGTCGCGGGGCCTCCGCCTGGAAGTGGCGGGACACGACGTCGGCCGCCTGCTCGCCGAGGCCTTGCCCGTGATCAGGCCCACCGGTGTCAGCGGTGTACCCGGCCTGCGGCCCGTCCCGAGACGTGGTCACCTGGACCTCCGGCTGATCGGAGCCGCTGGGCTGGTGCGCCTGGTCGGTGTCGACCGGGGTCTGTGGCGGGCCGCGGTCAGCAGGCTCAAGGACGAGTGCGGAGCCGACGAGACCCTGTGGTCGGACTGCCGCGATCACCTGGACGACGCCGAGCGTCGAGTGGCGCGCCTGCCACGGCCTGCCGACCTGATGAGCGCGGTCGTGCGCCGACTGGTCCTGTTCCGGTCCGCGGCCAGGGTGCTCGGGACGCCAGACGGCACTTCCGTGACCCTGCTGTGGGAAGGAGGGCCGCGGGAAAGCGCTGTGGCCGCGATCCTCGTCGAGTCGGCATGCCGCATCCCCGGCGCTCGGGTCACACCCCTGGGAATGACGGGCACACAGCGCGGCATCGTCGTCCTCCGTGCTGAGACCGGACGCGGGCGGGAGTGCTCCGAGCCGGACTGGGCCTGGGACGAGGTGGAGGAACGGCGAACCCCGACCACCGCTCGCCGCACGTCCGCGTCGGTTCGGCACGCGCCGACGGACGACCACGCCATCCCGATCGAGAAGTACGCGATCTCCGTCACGAAACCCGACGTGGTCGAGGACCGGCCCGATGGGTGCTGGAACCAGTTGCACCGCCCGGATCGGAGCGAAGAGATCACCGGGTGTCCGTCGTGACGCCGCCACCAGGTTCTCGCGTGGCCGAAATCGGCATCGCCGGAGCGGGCACGGCGTCGGTCCTGGCCGCCGCACCGTGGTGGCTCGTCGGTCTCGTCGTCCTGTCCGGCTCGGCCCTCGCCGTGGTCCGCACGGTCTTCCCGCAGAACTCCGAGGACCGCCTGGAGTGGTGGAAGGACCGCCGCGAGCACCGGAAGCGCCGCGGCGACTCCGGTCCTCCTGCCGGTGGGACACTGTCGACGTGAACACGACCCCTTGGAAACCCGGCTCCGCCACCGGCATCGGCTCCCTGCCAGGCACGGATCCGCGCGAGGCGTCACGCATCGTCCTCGGCGAACTCCCCGCGCTCCCGCACCTGCCCGAACTGCCCGCCCGCGGCGTGGGCGCGGACCTCATCGGCCGCACGGCGGGCCTGCTCGTGGACATCCCCGTCGAGGTGGTCCCGTCCGGCTACCGCGTGACCGCGCACCCCGGCCGCGACCACCGCCGCGCCACGGACCTGATGAACTACGACCTCGACGCGTTCGAGGAGGCGGTCCAGACCGTCAACCTCCGCCCGGAGGTCGTGAAGATCCAGATCGCGGGCCCGTGGACGCTCATGTCGAACATCGAGCTCGTGCGCGGCCACCGGGTCCTCACCGATCCCGGCGCGGTGAAGGAGTTCACCGAATCCCTCGCCGAGGGCCTCAAGCTGCACATCGCCGAGGTGCGCAAGAGGACCGGCGCGCAGGTCGTCGTGCAGCTCGACGAGCCGGGAGTCCCGGCGGTCCTCGGGGGGCTCCTGCCCACCCCGTCGAAGCTCGGCACCGTGCGCGCGGTCCCGGAGCCGGACGCGCGGGACGTGCTCGCCGCGATCATCGACGTGGCCGGTCCCGGCGCGATCGTCCACTGCTGCGCGCCCAAGCCGCCCGTGACCCTCTTCCGCGAAGCGGGCGCGACGGCCGTGGCGCTCGACGTCTCGCTGCTGCGCGGCGCGGGCAAGGCGGTGGCGGACGAGCTGGGGGAGGCCTGGCAGGCGGGCACGTCCCTGTGGCTCGGCCTCGTGCCCAGCACCGATCCGGGCACGAAGGTCGACCTGCGCGAACTCGCGAGGCCCGCGCTGGAGCTGGCGGACCGCCTCGGCTTCCCCCGCTCGGTGCTCACCGACCTGGCGCTACCCACTCCCACCTGCGGAATGGCGGGCGCTTCCGAGAAGTGGGTGCGCCGCGCCCTCTCGTTGACCCGCGACCTGGGCAAGGCGTTCTCGGAGCCGCCGGAGGACTGGTGACTCCGGCGTCCGGCGGCTACCCTTCCCGACTAATTAGGCAACCTTCTTAACCATAGGACCACCGCCGCCGGTCCGAACGAGGAGTCCCCATGCGTTTCGCGCACGCTCTCGTCGCAGCGGCGGTGGTCACCGGGTTGGTCGCGGTGCCCGCCCAGGCCGCCCCGTCCGGGCAGGTGAGACTGGACCAGATCGGCTACGGCACCACGGAGTCCAAGCAGGCGTACCTGCTCGCCCCGACGGCCACCGCGGGGGCCCCGTTCTCCGTGCTGGACGGCCGGGGCCGTTCGGTGCTCACCGGCAGGGTCGGCACGTCGCTCGGTGGCTGGAACACCGCCTTCACCGCCGTGCACCCGATCGACTTCACCGGGGTGACCCGCAGGGGCACGTACCGGATCAAGGTCGGCGGGGTCACCTCGCCCACGTTCACGATCGACACCGTGGACCGGCTGCACTCCCCGCTCGCCGCGAACAACGTCGAGTTCTTCCAGGCCCAGCGCGACGGCGCCGACGTCATCCCCGGCAGGCTGAAGCGCAAGCCGTCGCACCTGGCCGACCGCGAGGCGTACGTCTACGACCACCCGGTGTTCACGGGCGAGGGCGGCGACGAGGTCGCCGAACCCCTCAAGCGCGTCGGCGGCCCGGTCGACGTCGAGGGCGGCTGGTTCGACGCGGGCGACTTCGTCAAGTTCACCCACGCCACCTCGTACTCGCTCGCGGAACTCCTGTACGCGCAGCGCGTCGACCCCAACCCGGCCCTGGAGGCCGAGACGAGGTTCGGGCTCAGGTGGCTCGACAAGGTGTGGGACGGCAAGTCCAAGACGCTCATCGCGCAGGTCGGCATCGGCACCGGCAGCGAGGAGCACGGCTTCGTCGGCGACCACGACGTGTGGCGCCTCCCCGAAGCGGACGACGAGCTGGACGTGGAGCCGGGCGACCTGGAGTACTTCATCAAGCACCGCCCCGTCTTCCGCGCCGCGGCTCCCGGCGAGAAGATCAGCCCCAACCTCGCGGGCCGCGTCTCGGCCGCGTTCGCCCTGGCCGCCCAGGTCGAGGCCAGGCGTCACCCCGCGCTGGCGGCCCGGTACCTGGAGGAGGCCGCCTCCGTCTTCGTCCAGGCCAAGACCGCGGACGTCGGCGAACTCGTGACCGCGTTCCCGCACGCGTACTACCCCGAGGACTCCTGGGCCGACGACATGGAGTTCGGCGCCACCCAGCTCGCGCTGGCGGGCAAGGCCCTGGGCGACCGCCGCACCGCGGGCTGGGCCACCGCTGCCACCCACTGGGCCAAGGAGTACCTGGCCAGCGGCGACACGGACACCCTGAACCTGTACAACACGAGCGCCCTGGCGCACACCGACCTCGTCCGCGTGCTGCGCGCGGGTGGTGTCCGCAACGCCGAGGTGACCGAGGCGCAGCTCGTCGGCGACCTCAAGCGCCAGCTCCAGCAGGGCGTCGACGCTTCCGCTTCCAGCCCGTTCCGCACGGCCGTCGACGTCACCCAGTTCGACGCCGCTCCGCGCAGCTTCGGCTACGTGGCCACGGCCAAGCTGTACCGCGGCCTGACCGGCGACCGCACGTACGAGGACTTCGGCACCCAGCAGCGGAACTTCACGCTGGGCTCCAACGCCTGGGGCACGACGCTCGTGATCGGCGTCGGCACGACCTTCCCGAACTGCCCGCAGCACCAGGCGGCGAACCTCTCGGGCGACCTCGACGGCGGTCGCAGGGTGTTGGTCGGCGCGGTCGTCAACGGCCCCAACGGCGCCGACCTGTTCAGCGACCTCGGCGAGATGCCGGCGGGTTCCGCCCCGTGCACCAAGGACTACACCAAGCGGTACGACTCGGCGACGTCCGTCTTCGCCGACGACCTCCGCTCCTGGCCCAGCTCCGAACCGGCCATCGACTTCACCTCGATGGCGGCCCTCGCGTTCACCCTGACCGCACGGGGCTGAGTCACAGCCGTTCGAACGGCTCCGCGTACCGGAACCGGCCGTGGAGCGCCGCGGGGCAGGCGCGC